>NZ_JAYGII010000005.1:0-156486 GCF_034931365.1 Natronospira elongata | reverse complement strand
AATACCACCCCTTCCTCGGCCAAAAGACCCTGCAGCCCATGCTCCGCGAGGCCGGCATGGCCCTGACCGCCTACTGCCCCCTGGCCCAGGGCCGGGTGTTCGAGAGCGAGACCCTCAAGACCATTGCCGACAAGCACGGCAAGAACCCGGGCCAGGTAGCCCTGCGCTGGCTGATCCAGCAGGACGGAGTGGTCGCCATCCCCCGCTCCAGCCGGGAGGAGCACGCCAGCGCCAATATCGACATCTTCGATTTCGAACTCAGCCAACAGGAGATGGGTGAGATCGCCGGGCTGGCCGATCCCCAGGGGCGGGTGATAAACCCAGAGGGGTTGGCGCCTAGCTGGGACGTCGATTAAACCCCCGTGGGAGCGGATTCATCCGCGATTGGATGCCCTCGGCTGGCACACCATTCTTCTATCGCCCACAGAGAGCGGCGTGCCTTCGCTTGGATTGCAATCGCGGATGAATCCGCTCCCACGGGGCAAAAAAAACGGGCCCCTTCCGGGGCCCGCCGATTCCGCTTACCCGGCACCTCAATCCAGTTCCAATCCCAAGTGCTCCGCCAGGAAAGCCCAACGGTCTCGGGCTTCCTCGATGCGCATGGTGGTGGACATGCCGGCGCCGTGGCCGGCGCGGTCCTCGATGCGGATGAGCATGGGACTGGCGCTGTCCTCGGCCTGCTTGTACTGCAGCATGGCCGCGTACTTGAAGCTGTGGCCAGGCACCACACGATCGTCATGGTCCGCCGTGGTCACCAATACCGGCGGATAGTCATGACCCTCGGCGATGTTGTGGTAAGGCGAATACTGCAGCTGCACTTCAAAGTCCTCCTTGACCTCCGGGTTGCCGTAATCCGGGGCCCAGCCCGCGCCCACGGTGAACTTGTGGAAGCGCAGCATATCCATCACGCCCACCGCCGGCAGTGCGGCCCCAAAGAGCTCGGGGCGCTGATTGATGACGGCGCCCACCAGCAAGCCACCGTTGGAGCGACCGTAGATGCCCAGGTTGTCGGCCGAGGTATAACCCTCGTCGATCAGATACTCGGCGGCCGCGATGAAGTCGTCAAAGACATTCTGCTTCTTGTCCTGCACACCGGCCTGGTGCCATTCACGGCCGTATTCACCACCACCACGAATGTTGGCGGAAGCGTAGATGCCGCCCTGTTCCATCCAGGCCAGGTTCTCCACCGAGAATGAGGGCAGGATGGGAATGTTGAAGCCACCATAGCCATAGAGCAGGGTGGGGACATTGCCATCGGGCTCCACATCCCGACGGTGGGTAATGAACATGGGGACTTCGGTGCCGTCCTTGGACTCATAGATGACCTGCTGTGTCACATAGTCCTCCGGATCGAAGCCGCTCAGTTCAGGCTGTCGGAACAGTTCCGGCTCCTCCCACTCACCGGGCTTGTGGTGGAACACCGTGGTGGGATAGAGGAAGGAGCTGAAGGAGAAGAACATCTCGCCGTCACGGCCGCTGCTGACGCTGCCGACGGTTCCCAGCGTGGGGAGTTCCACGTCGCCCCTGTCCTCGCCATCACGGCCAAAGATCGACAGGCGGCTGTGGGCATCTTCCATGTAGTTGACGATGAAATAGTCACCCACGGCATTGACGCCTCGGATCACTCGCTCACGTTCCTCGACAATGGTTTCCCAGTTGTCACGATCCGGTTCGCCGGTATCAATGGCGATGATCCGACCACGGGGCGCATCGGCGGTGGTGTAGAAAAAGAAGGTCTCGCCGTCGTTATCAAGGAAGTGATAACCGCCGTCGAAATCATCCAGCAACTCCACCACATCTCCGTCGAAGGAGGGATCTTCCGGATCCTGCAAATCCAGGTAATAGACCCGGTTGCGGCGATCGGTACCTTCCCGAACGGTCAGGATCAGATAGCGACCATCGTCACTGACTTCCGGGGCAAAGCGCCAATCCGGCCGGTCGGGCCGTTCGTAGACCAGAACATTGTCTTCCTGATCCTGGCCCATGCGATGGTAGAAGACCCGATGATCTTCATTGGGCGCGGTCAAAGGATCCCCTTCCGGTTCCGGGTAACGGCTGTAGAAGAAGCCTTCGTGATCATGGGTCCAGGCGGCCGGTGAATACTTGATCCACTCGAGGAAATCACCGGTGTCCTCGCCCGATTCAATATTGCGGATATGGAAGGTCTGCCAGTCCGAACCGCCCTCGGCCTTGCCGTAGGCAATGTATTCCCCATCCTCGCGCACCGAGGTCATGGTCAGGGAAACGGTGCCATCCTCGGAAAAGCGGTTGGGATCGATCAGGACCTGCGGCTCGTCATCCAGCTCCGAAAGCCAGTAAAGGACATCATGGTCCTGCAGGCCGTCGTTCCGGCGGTAGAAGTAGCGGCCCGCTTCCTCGCTGGGCACCGAGTAGCGCTCGAAGTCCCAGAGTTCGGTCATCCGCTCCTTGAAGCGCTGACGCCCGTCCAGGCTCTCGAGGTGCTCGAAGGTGAGTTCGTTCTGGGCATTGATCCAGTCACGAACCTCCTCACTGCCCAGCTCCTCCAGCCAGCGATAAGGGTCGGCAATCTCGTGGCCGTGGATTTCCTCCACCAGGTCCTGGCGGCGGGTTTCAGGGTAGGCCGGACGCTGGGTTTCTGCGACGTCGGCCCGGCTTTCCTCCTGGGTCTCTTGGTCGGGTGCCTCACAGGCGGCCAGGGCGAGCGCCGAGGCGACGGATAGACTGATAAGGGATTGTCTGTACATGGCGATTTAAAGTCCGTTTGCTTTGCTCGGGGAATTGGAAAGACTAGGACAAACTGGGCCCCGGGCCAAGTCACCCGCCGTGGGATTCACCGCGATGGATCGGCCATTCGCTGAAGGCGAGGATGAGGAGAAGGACGAGATGGACAATGGGAATGGCGGCGAGCAGGCCCAGCCAGGGGTTGTAGCCGGCCTTGCGGGCGATCTGATAACCGCAGACGGCGAAGAAGATCATCAGGACAATGGCAATAATTTGCATAATCGATCCTCGCGGTAGAATGTCGCGTATTCGCAGCCAATGCCGCAGATTGCCACGGAGCCCACGCATGTACCAGTTGCTCGCCGCCGGATTTGCCCTTTTGATCATCGCCACCGGCATCGCTCTGCTCGCCTGGCTGGTGAGCGCCGGGCTGTGGGCACCCATCGATCCGCTGGGGGCCGGGCTGTTTGCCGGGGCGGCGGGCACCTTCTGGCTGCTGGCCGCCACCCGCCTGCTGGGCAAGGCCCGGGCCCGGGCACACTACCTGAGTGCAGCGGCGCTGGTAATGGTGGTGACGGTGGCGGAGCTGGGCCTGATTCTGCTTACCGGTACCTACACCGGGGTCGGTCTGACGCTGGCCATTCTGGGCACCAGCGGGGGACTGGTGTTCACGGTGGTCTGGTCGATGCTGGCCGGCTCTGGTCGGTAATGGCGTCGTCGGAGTATTACGAGCGCATCTATGCCGCGGTGGCGGCAGTGCCCAGGGGCTATGTCAGTACCTACGGTGATATCGCCCGTGCGGCCGGTCTTCCCGGCCAGGCCCGCTTGGTGGGTTATGCCCTCCACGCCCTGCCCTCCGGCAGCACCCTGCCCTGGCACCGAATCATCAATGCCCGCGGTGAGCTCAGCCTGCCGGACGACGGGGCCGGCTCCATCCAGCGGGATCGGCTGGCGGAGGAAGGGGTGGAATTCGGCTTGCGCGGGCGGATTGATTTGGGGCGCTATCGGTTTGGGTTTTCTGATTAGGCTTCGATTAGGGTAATACCCTTCGATGGCGGTGACGGTGGGGCATTTCGGTCCAGGTCCTGGTGGCCTTCAATCGCGAATAAATTCGCTCCTACGGTGCCTATAAGCTTACGCCGAAGCCGCCGTAGGAGCGGCTTTAGCCGCGATTAAACGGCCCAAATCGAAGGCAATTTGCTCAAATTCCAGAATAAGCCATCAGCAGGCACTACCCAGGTGACCACCCCCCAAGGTAGGCCTTGGAGCCGACAGGGCTTTCCAAGGCAGTGTGAGCCAGGGTGAGGCAAGACCGATGGTCCGGTGGACCATCGCGGCTTGCCGAACGCCCGCACAGGGATGTGCGGGCTGGACCGGGAGGCGGAGCAGGAATGCGCAGCCTTTCGACCGAACCCAGAGCCCCCATGGATGGGTTTACGGTGTCCTTGGAAAGCCCTGTCGGCTCCAAAGCCGGAATGCGCCCCGTCACCGATAACAAAGGGTCCTGCATGAATCGAGGCCTTTACCTAGAAGCCGCCTTCTCCTGCTGAGTCAGCCAGACATCCAGGCCCTGGGCGTCCAGCTTGAGGTCCATGCCCAGAATATCCCCTGCCTTCTGTTCCGGCTCACTGATGCCATGCCGCGCCAGGCGTTCAGCCTGATGGTCGATCAGAGCGGCCTCGATCTCGTCGACACGATTATCACTTTGCTGGTGCTCGCGGGCGATGGCCACGAAGGCGTCGATCTCCGCGTGCAGGGTTTCGGCGTGGCGGTCCAGGTCGGTCACGCGGCTGTAGTGGGTGAGGAAACAGGCATTCGGCTCCAAGCCCATGATCCGGTCGATGGAAGCATGCATGGCCTCGGGGTCGAAATGGACCGGGGTGGTGGTGGGGAGGATGAACTCGCCCTGGTCGGTATCCAGTTCCCGGTAGGAAACGCCGAAGGTATCGCCGGTGAAAACGGCGTGGGGCCGGTCATCGAAGATGCAGTAGTGATGCTTGGCATGGCCCGGGGTATGCAACAGCGTCAGGTGGCGCTCGCCCAGGGTCAGGGTCATGCCATCCTGCGATTCCCGAACCCGCTCGGCCGGGATCGGGGGAATCTCGCCATACAGCTGATTGAACATCGCCTCGCCATACACGGCCTTGGTGCCGGCAATCAGCTTGCCTGGGTCAACCATGTGTCGCGCACCGCGAGGATGGACGACACAAACGGCATTGGGCAGGTGGCGCATCAGCTCGCCGGCGCCGCCGGCATGATCCAGATGCACATGGGTCAGCAGGACATAATCCACCGCCTCCCGGTCCAGGCGGAATTCATCCAGTGCCGCCAGCAGCGACGGCACCGAATGGCTGGTGCCGGTGTCCACATAGGCGGCGCGGCCTTGATCGACGATCAGGTGGCTGGCATCGAAACGCGGCCGGTGGTAATCGGTATCGATGGCCGTGATACCGTGCGGGAAACGGGTCAGTCTCGGGCGAGTGGCGGTCACACTCATAGCGCCTCCAGTCGATGCGTGTCGGCCCATTTTACAGGCCTTGTGACGGAGAACAGGGGATGTGGATCCATCACCAGCAGAAAACAGCGACCACTGAGTTGCCGGCGGGCTTCAGGGCCCGGGATTTCGGCCAGGCCGCCGACTTCATTCGGGCCTGCCCGGCGTACCGGCCAACCCCCCTTCACAGTGCACCCGATCTGGCCCACGCGCTCGGGCTTGACGGGCTGCTGCTCAAGGATGAATCGGCCCGCTTCGGCCTGCGCAGTTTCAAGGGCCTGGGCGGACCCTATGCAGTGGTCATGCTGGCCTGGGAGGCGCTGCGGTCCAACGGTTTCGACGGCCCACCCAGGGCCCTTTTCGATCCGGCCATGCGGCCTGCCGCGAATCTCACCATTGCCTGCGCCAGTGCCGGCAATCATGCCCAGGCGGTGACGGCCGGTGCGCGCCTGATCGGGGCGGCCTGCCGGGTCTTTCTGCCCGCCCACACCGAGGCCTCGCGTGTCGCGGCGATCCGGGACAAGGGGGCCCACATCGAGACCATTGACGCGCGCTACGATGAAACCGTGGCACAGGCCCGGGAAAGGGCCAAGGCCCATGACTGGATTTTCGTGCCGGACAGCAACCTGCTGGGTGACCGGGAATCGGCCCGCCGGGTCATGCTCGGCTACGGCCAGATACTGGAAGAAAGTGAAGCTCAGTGGCAGTCCCAGGGCCTGGCGGCCCCCAGCCATCTGGTCATTCAGGGCGGCGTGGGCGGGCTGCCCGGGTCGCTGGCGGCCTGGAGCGTCTGCCGCTGGGGCCGGTCGCGGCCGACGCTGATCGTGGTGGAGCCGGCCGAGGCCGACTGCCTGCTCACTAGCGCCCGTGCCGGTGAGCGCCGTCGCAGCGCGGGCTCACTGGACACGGTACTGCGAGGGATGGATTGCGCCGAACCCTCGCCCCTGGCCTGGGAGATTCTTGCCCGACAGGCTGAACATTTCCTGAGCGTGGATGATGACAGCTGTCGGCGAATGGCTCGAAGGCTGGCGGAAGGCCAGCCATCACTTGCCACCAGCCCTACCGGCACCGCCGGGCTGGCGGGCCTGGCGAAGCTGGTAGATGATCCGGCGGCACGAAAGGCCGCGAACCTGGATGAACATGCTCGGGTGCTCGCAATACTCACCGAGGCCCCGGCGTGACAGGGGTCAGGCATGACTCAGGACAACGAGAACGACCGTTACTGATCGCTTCCACTGGGCTATGCTGCAACTGAGGTGGCGAAGGGAGTGCGAGCGTGAATGACAATGCCAAGCAACGCAAGGTCCTGGTCCTCAACGATCCCCGCGTGCTGGAGCACCGCCCTGACGTGGAGGATGAGTTCCTGCCGGGACGGCTCAACAAGCGGGTGCGGGGAATTCTCTCCAGCCTGGTGGTGAAATGGAACTACCCTGAGCATCCCGGTCGGATCACGGCGATCACCGACTTGCTGGCAGCCGAGCCCATTGCTGGAGTGGAGCTGGCACCCGGCCGGGTGGCGACCCGCGAAGAGTTGCTGCGGGTTCATACCGACAGCTATCTCAAATCCATCTACAAGCTGCGTGGCAAGCATGCCTGGCTGGACGTGGACACCACGGCGGTCTCACCCGGCAGTGTGGAGGCCGCGGAAGTAGCGGCGGGCTCGGCGATCCGGGCCGTCGAGGCGATAATGACCGGCGAAGCGGACAGCGCCTTCGCCCTCTCCCGGCCGCCGGGGCATCACGCCACCTCGGTGCGTGCCCGCGGTTTTTGTCTGTTCAACAACGTTGCCGTGGCCGCCGCCCATGCGCAGATGGCGATGGATTGCGAGCGTGTCTTGATCGTTGACTGGGATGCCCACCATGGCAATGGGACCCAGGATATTTTCTGGGCCAACCCCGATGTGATGCTTTTCGATACCCATCGCGCCGCACCCTTTTATCCGGGCAGCGGCCATCTAAAGGAGGTGGGTGAGGGTATCGGCGAGGGTACCACCATCAATGTGCCCCTTCCGGAGGGGGCCGGCGATGAGGCGATGATTCGCGCCTTCCGGGAGATTCTGGTCCCGGCCGCAGAGTGGTTCCAGCCCGATCTGATCCTGGTCTCGGCCGGTTTCGACCCTCACCGTCTGGATCTTTGCCTCAACTGCAGTGACGAGGGCTTCAGCCAGCTCACCGGAATCATGCGTGATCTGGCGGACCAGCTCTGCAAGGGGCGACTGGCCTTTGTGCTGGAAGGCGGCTACAACCTGCAACCACTGGCCCGCGGGGTCCACGCCGTGCTGGAGGTCCTGGCCGGTGGCGATCCCAAGGTCCCCACCGATCCCGGGGTGGCGGCGGTTACCGAGGCGCGGGATTTTCATCTCAGTGCGTTTGGCGATGACATTGATTGAGCGGAGTTGCACGATCAGTTCGTTACTTTAGAGAAGTAGTAGTAACGAAGATCATGATGATAGGCTGGCGTTATTGTACGTTTCGAAATCGAATCTGCTTATGGATACAATGTTGTCTCTGCAAACGCAAACTTGGTATTTCGATAATAATTCTTGAATAGAGGCCTTTTCGCTTTCGTCACTGGCCAACTCGACAATAACCTCATCGTAGCTCGTTGTGAGTTCAACTTCGAGATTATCTTTCCGAAACCCAGAAGCCAAGGGCAATAACGTCAGCCATTCGTTTTCCGACCCAGGCTTTGGCCAGCTGTCTACATAGCCGATATAGATTTTCCCGTTATCAACGGTAAGTAGCAAAGGGAATTCATTGGTCGTCGCATCGAAGACTAGGGAATCAACATCGTCAGCACGAATAGCTTCTTCTCTCCATGCTTCCAGATCACGACCTAGATTCAGCCTACATGGGATCCAACGAATAAATCGACACCTGCTTTCGCGTAGTTGGCGCATAGACCGATTGATCCCTAGGGCCAAAAACTTACCTAGGAACAATGTGAGAATCGATGCAGTTGCAAAAACGTGAGTTTCTGGGGGAACGCCAAGATAGCCAGAAACGTGGGCTAGGGAAACGGGAAAAATTTTCTGGAGGGCCTGAATCAAGATAGAAAATGCTATAAGAATTGCAATCCCTGCAACCGCGCTACGAAAATAAAGCCTATGTCCATCTTCCCGCAGTGAGACGAAAGATGTCATTTCCCAATCTCGAATGAAGAAATAGCCACCCGCCAAAGCGAGTAGCAATAGTAAGCCAAATATCATTGGCTCTCAGCTCGCTTCGCGCCTCCGTTCAAAGTAATCCTTCGCAGCTTTGGCTTGTTCTTTTGTCTTTTTGCCGGTAAGAATTTGCTCTAGATGAACGTCAACGCCACCACGAGCATTGATTTCGAACCTTACTCGCTTTCGTTCTTGAGCTTGTTTTTTAGCCATGGCTCTTGGCCTTGCGGTGGGAATTCTACTGAATCTACTCGAAGCATGGCAGAGGGTACCGGTTCTGTCCAGGCGAGGAAATACTAAAGCGTGATTATGAGCCCTCTTAAGGCTCAAAACGGCCAGATCAGCAGAATCATCGGCAACCCGAGGGCAAAGACCAGCAGGCTCAGGGGCAGGCCAAGTCGGGCATAGTCAGTGAAACGGTAGCCGCCCGGACCCATGACCAGGGTATTGGATTGGTGACCGATGGGCGTGAGGAAGGCGCAGGAGGCACCGACCGCCACGGCCATCAGGAAGGGATCAGGTGATACGACCAGGGCATTGGCGACAGCGACCGCCACCGGCGCCAGCAGCACGGCTGCCGCGGCATTATTGATGATATCGGACAGTGTCATGGCGACGATCATCAGCACCGCCAGGGTCGCCACCGGCGGCCATTGCCCGGACAGGGCCACCAGCCCGTCGGCAAGCATGCCGGCCGCGCCGGAGCTGTCAAAGGCCATGCCCACCGGAAGCATCGCCCCCAACAGCACGATGATCGGCCAATCCACCGCGCCATAGGCCTGGCGCAGGTTGAGCACATTGCCGAGCACCATGCCCAGGGCGGCACCGGCCAGGGCGATCTGTACCGGCAGCAGACCGCTGACCACCAGTGCGATGGCCAGGGCAAACAGGCCCAGACCGGTCAATAGCTTGCGGGGCGCGCCGACACTGAGCTCGCGATCGGCCAGTGGTAGACAGCCCAATCTTGAGGCCGCTTCCTGCAGGGCCTCCCGCTCACCCTGCAACAAAAGTACATCACCGCTGCGAAAGCGGATCCGACCGAGTCGCTCACGCAGACGTTCGCCCTGACGGGCCACCGCCAGCAGGGCCACGCCGAATCGCTGGGGCAGATGCAGGGTTCGCAGCGTATGACCGCTCATCATGGCTTCGGGGAGCACCACCGCCTCCATGGTGGCCAGCTCCTCACTGTCGAGCCGCTCACGGTCCAGCTTGCCGCTGCCCCGCAAGCTGAGGCCCAGCTTGTCGGCCGGGCCCTGCAACTCCTCCGGGTCGGCTTCCATCATAATCACGTCGCCGGCGCGCAGGCGCTCGAAGGGTCGCACCGGGCTGATCACGCGCTTGCCCCTGGCGATGCCCACCAGGGTGTAATCCACCTTCTCCAAGGGTTCGGCCAGAGCACGCACCGGTTCATCGACCAGCTTGGCGTCCTCCTCGACGGTCAACTCCAGAAGGTAGTTCTCGATCTCGAACAATTCATCGGGACTGCTTTCCCCCTTGCGGTCCGGCAGTACCCAACGGGGCAGCAGCGACACCAGGATGATGCCGGCGACCATCAGTACCAGTCCGACCGGCGCGAATTCGAACAGGCCGAAGGCCTCGCCCAGCTCGGTCTGGCGATAGGTGGCGACAATGATATTGGGCGGGGTGCCGATCAGGGTGGTGAGCCCGCCCAGCAAAGAGCCAAAAGCCAGGGGCATCAGCAGGCGAGAGACAGGAAAGCCGTGGGTCCTTGCGATCTGGATTGCCACTGGCAGCATCAGCGCCAGGGCGCCAACATTGTTCATGAAGGCCGAACACAGGGCGACCACCACCGTCAGGGCCAGGGTCTGGAGAAAAACGCGGTCGCCGATGCGAGTCACCTGGGCGGCGATCAGGTCCACCACCCCGGCGCTACCCAGGGCACGACTGATCACCAGCACCGCGGCCACGGTGATCACGGCGGGGTGGGCGAAACCATCGAAGGCCTCGGCCGCCGGCACCAGGCCGAGCAGGACTGCCGCCAGCAGCGCCATGCCGGCGACCAGGTCATAGCGCCAACGACCCCAGATGAAGAGCCCCAGGGTGGCCAGCAGGAGGATCAGAATGATCTGATGGTCCGGCATAAGGGATAATACTCGCAGCGCTGATCAGGCAAACTGATCATAGCAGCGCGAGGAGTGCAAGCATGGCAAGGCCGAGAGAATGCGCGATCCTGCTATTCGACGGTTATTGCGTGCTCTGCAATGGCTGGGCGGCGTTCGTGGTCAGGCGACGCGGGGATTGGCCGGTCTATTTCGCCACCCTGCAGTCCGAAGCGGGACAGGCCGCCCTTGCCCGGGCGGGCATTGAGAAACCACCCGGTCTCGACAGTGTGCTGCTGATACGGGGTGAGCGGGTCTTTTCCCACTCCCGAGCCATCCTGGAAATCCTGCGCTCCCTGCGCTGGCCCTGGCCGCTTTTCTACGTCTTCATTCTCGTGCCTCGTCCGCTCAGGGATGGGCTCTATCGCTGGTTCGGGAATCGCCGCTATCGCTGGTTCGGACGCCGTGACGCCTGCGGCATCGCCAGCGCCCATGTCCGCGCCCGGATGCTGTCGAAGGACAGCGACGCGGTGTAGAATCCCCATCTTCCGTTGGGAGGCGGAAGACCCATTCACTCCATTGACAGACCATCACTGACAGACAAAAGGGGAAGACATGAAATCACGACTCAAGCTTTGGCTCGGGGGTAGTGCCCTCGTCCTGGTACTGCTGGTGCTGGTGGCACCGGTAGCGGTTGGGACCATGAGCGAGCATCGCTACAAGGCGCTGTGGGCAAACGCGCTGGACAGTGAGCCGGGCTATCAGGCCGAGGTGGTCGAATACGACCGCGGCTGGTTCAATGCCCGCAGCCGGGTGCGCATCGAGGTCAGCGATCCAATGGCATCCGAATGGCTGTTGGAGTTCGGCATGGCCGAAGCCGGCCCCGGTGACACCGCGCTGGTTTATCTGGAAGAACGGATCCATCACGGGCCATTCCCGATTTCCTCCGCCGCGCCCCTGGATCAGCGCCTGAAGCCGGGCTTCGCGGTGGTGGATACCCGGCCGGCTTCGGAACTGCCTTTTTTCCGTGACAATGACATCTTCGTGATCAGCAGCACTCGTCTCGGCCTGTTCGGCGGGGTGGACGGTTTTCTCCGCGCCATGCCTTTCGACGTCCATGTCGGCGACGGTCTGCGACTGGTCAATGAAGGGGTGATCCGGGTCGAGATTCAGAGCAATCTGAAATTTGAGCGGATCCGCTCCAGGATGGGCAGTGATGAATTGCGACTGGAGGATAGCCAGTTTGGTGGCGTGATTCTGGAAGGTTTCGACGGCCGCTCGGACCAGCGCCGTGGTCCGGCCCAGCTCTGGCTGGGTGAGGTGGAGTTTGGTCTGGATAGCGTGCGGACGCTGGGATCGGATCCGGCATTTGAATTGAGGGATTTCGCCTGGTCGGCGCTGACTGATAATCGAGAGGATTTCCTGGTACAGAATCACACGGTCGACATTGGGGCCATTGCGGGCCCGGCCCTGGAGGTCGGCCCCATTTCGGTGGACTATGATTTGTTCAATCTTCACCCTCAGGCCCTGGCGGATCTTCAGCTTGCCTTTGCCGAGGCCCCGGCCCTGGATGAGGACAGTGTCGAGGCGGCGGGGGACAGCTTTAGCGATCACTGGCTGGACGCGTTGCTCGAAGTCGCCCTGCACCGCCCGGGGAGCACGCTGAACTCCATGGATACCCGCCTGTTTGACGATAGCATCAGCGGTGCCGGGGAAATCCAGTTACGGCCACTGTCCCGGGAACAGCTTGAGACCTACCTGAACGAAGATCGCTTCGGTCGTCTGGCCAACGGCCATGGCCGGCTGAGCACCTCAAGGGCACTGCTGCAGCGACTGTTCGCCAACAGCATGATGGGAGTGGCGGCCGATGAGGAACTGGATGAAAACACGAAGACCATGGTGGATCAGCAGATCGATGGCTTCATCAATCAGGGCATGCTGCGGGAAACGGACGCGGGCCTGCTTGAGCTGCATGTTGAGCTGGAAGACGGGGTCCTGCGACTCAACGGCGATGAGATGATGCATTTCTAGGCCCATTGCCGGAATGTGCTGAATGGAACGGCCCCTTTTGGGGCCGTTTTTTCTTGCCGAGGCCGCAGCCTGCTAAAGTATCGGGATTGCGACGGCCCGGATTGGGCCGGGACACCAGACAATCAGCCACGGGGAAGGAGTCATGGCCAAAGGCAAGAGCAAGAGCCAGAAGAAATTGCGGCGGATGGGGATCGGCCTGTTGCTGGTCCTGCTGCTGGTGGTGCTGGTACTGCCAGCCGGCGTGGGCATGATGGCGGAGGGCCGCTACAAGCAGATGTGGTCGGCCATGTTCGCCGCCGAGCCTGGCTTTAGTGCCCAGGTCACGGATTTCGAGCGGGGCTGGTTCAGCTCCACCGCCCGCGTCAGCCTGCAGGTGGATGACGCCTTTCTGGGTGAACTCATTCAGGAGATGGGCTGGGCGGATGAGCAGCCGGATGGGCAAGGGCCAATTATCGAAATTGATGAGCGGGTCCATCACGGGCCGATTCCGTTCACGGCCCCCGCACCCTTTCACCAGCGTTGGCGGCCGGGTTTTGCCGTGGTCGAGAGCCGCCTGGGAGACAGCCTGCCGGCCGTCAGCGAGCACGGCATTGATCTTCAAAGCACCACCCACCTGGGTCTGACCGGCAGTCTTCGTGGTCACCTGCGGGTGGCGGCCTTCGATGTCGCGGTTGAAGACGAGCTGCGGCTGGTCAATGAAGGCGAGTTGTTGCTGGATTTCCAGGCCAACCGCAATCTGGACCGGGTCAGCATGCGGCTGCGTGGCGGTGCCCTGCATCTGGCTGACGCCGACGGCTATGGCGTCCATCTGCAATCGCCCTGGCTGGATGTGAGCCAACGCCGTGGCCCATCGGATATCTGGGTGGGTGGCAGTGAACTCCGCCTCGCCGCCATTGAGATGCGGCTGCCCGGTGAAGGGCCCAACACCATGCGCGGCCTGATGTGGGCGACCGATACCCGGGAAAGCAATGACTTGCTGACCCAGAGCCACGAGATCCAAATCGACGCCCTGCAAGCCGATGAGTTCGAGGCCGGTCCCCTGTTGATGGACATCGACCTGTTCAATCTGCACCCGGAATCACTCTCCCGCCTGCAAGTGGCAAGCAGTGAACTGCGACTGGATGATCCGGAAAGCATCGATCAGGACATCGGCGCACTCATGGAACCCATTCTGGACCTGATCACCCATGAACCCGGCTTACGCCTGCAGCAGCTCCAGCTCAGCCTGCCGGGCGGGATGATCGAGGCCGATGGTCAGGCCAAGGCCCGGCCCATGGACCGTGCGCAGCTGGAAGGCTTCCTGGCCGAGGCGGCCTGGTTCCGGATGATGGATGGTGAACTCCAGCTCAGCACCAGCCGGGAACTGGCCCGTCGTGCCCTGGCCATGTGGACCCTGGGTGGCCCCCTGGATGAAGAGGCCGATGAAGCCAGCCTGCGCCTGATGGACAGCCAACTGGATGCGGCCATCGCCCAGGACATGCTGCTGGAGACCGATGACGGTCTGGCCATTCATATTGAGCTGGCCGATGGCGTGCTGTTCATCAATGAGCGCGAGATTCTGCGCTTCTGAGTTTAGGCGTCGGGATGGTGCGGTTGAGCGGTCTGGCGAGGTGCCAGGATTAGCTGATCAATCGCGGATGAATCCGCTCCCACGGTGGCGTGGCCACCGGCAATAGGCACCGTGGGCGCGAATTTATTCGCGGTAAGCGCCGTTCAGGCCGGACGCCGCAAACCGCCGCCGCCCGATCAGGATCGCGCTAAGGAGGATCAGCACTTCCCAGGGCCCGCGCCCGATACTGCAGCCGGAAGAAGAGCTTGATTCAGCGGCGGGTACGCTGAGGGAAAATGCGCCGTCACGCGTCTCGGGCGAGAGTTCGCGCTGGTCGGCGGCAATGCGCAGGTCCAGCGTGAAGTCCGTGCCTTCATCAGCCTCTGTTTCCAGCGCCAGATCCAGGATCCGAAAATCTCCCGGGGCGATGTACTCGATCCAGCAGACCCCGGCATCGAAATCATCATCAAACCAGCAGGGCGCATCTGCCCCGGTTAGGGTCAACTCCTCTGGCAACTGCAACCGCACCAGTACATTCGTGGCCCCCGCCTCGCCGGCATTGTCCACCCGCAACTGCTGCGTAAACGCGGGCGATCCTGATTCCGTGCCAGCATCCGACCAGCTCAAATCGGCGGGCGGCGCGTCCGGCTCCACGATCCAGGTGATGCCCTGACTGCCGTCCAGAAAGACACCGGATGCTCGAGTGAGGAAGCCGGTCTCGCCAATTAGCGCCAGTCGAGAACCTGTTCTATTGCTGGTAATCGGGCTGGGATTCGGCCAGGGTTCGGTAATCCGCTGGTGGAGTACCCAACCCTCGGGGGCGGTTTCGTCTCGGTCATAAATCCAGACCGCGCCCGTGAAATCGCCGCTTGCATTTGAATCTGATGGATAGCCGACATAAAGGCGATCATCCCGGATTGCTGATGAGAATCCGAAGTTATTGGCACGCATCTCCTGCGGATCAGGATCATCCAGCTGAGCCGTCTTCTCCCAACTCGCATCGTTGCCCTGCCCCGTTCTCTTCCATACATGTAGCCGCCGCTCGTTGAAAAGGCCATCGTCGGCGGTACGGATTACCGTACTAAAAAGTAAATGCTCTCCATCGAAAAAGAACCCCCCGCCGGTCTCGCGCAATTCGAATCCCTCCGGAGTTGTCTGGTCATGGACCTTGTCATGAAGCACCCAGCCCTCGTCAGGCTCATGGCGATAGAGATAGATGGCACCGATATCCCGTTCAACACCCTCCACCCAAGCGGTGCTGGCCAGAACCGCCAGCCAGGGATAGCTCAGGGCCACCATCGCACCGAAACGATCCGTCACTTCCTTTTCATCCCGGTCTTCCTGGGGCGCCAGAAGCTTTTGCCGATAATCCCAATCGCCGGTGGCCTCTTCCCAGCCATAAAGATAGACCGCGCCGGTCATATCGGTCGATTCACCCAAGGTCGCGCCCACGGCCAGCCAGCCACTGTCGGCATCCACCGAGCCACCAAAATGCACCGTGTCAGGTTCGGGGCGTTCGATAATCCCTTCAAAGCTTACCTCGCCGGTGCTCGGCTCCCGCCGAAAACGATAGACGGCGCCGCGGTCGCCACTGGCGGCCCAGTCACCATTAATACCACCAAGGTAAATTTCATCCTCGTAGATCGCCGCGCCCAGTCCCATCAGACTGGATAGGGTCAAACCGAAGTCCGCCCCATGGATGTTGGATTCCGTCCGCCATTGGCCGTTTTCATCCGGCGCCAGAACGATTGCGGCACCCACATCACCAACCCCACCGCCCGGGGCATTGGGATAGGGCACCACCGCAAAATGTTCGCCGACGGCGATCTCGCCACCAATGCGACCCCACCCAGGCGGCGGAAAGGCCCCGGAGGCAAATTCATAGTCGCCGTCGCTGTTTGCTACGGCCGGCCCCGCAAGCAGCAGCCCGGCCAGAAGGACCAGGCTGATGCCATGTTGGGGGCTTTGGAAAATCCTTACGGACAATGCACCCATGTACCGTCCTCCGTCATGTAGGGGCAATCGATAATGGGCGGCGGCGTCTCGTCGTCGTCATCATCTTCATCTTCATCGTCGCCGTCATCCCCGCAATCACCGTCTGGACAAATTTCCCCGCCATTGCCCGCCGAAACAGCTTGATAGAGAAGCTTGTTGGGCGTGCCAGAGGTAAGGTTAGATAGCCGATCTTGTGTTGCATCCGACAGAAGCAAGTAGCGTACCTGTTCCGGGAGAATCTCTTTACCACCTGCCTCGGCAAACAATGCGGCAGTGCCGACAACCAATGGTGCGGAGAGCGAAGTCCCTGTACGCTTAAGGGTATGATCATCACTTTCTGCGCCGACGCTCTCAACTTGAACAGCCGGCGCGAGGATATCGACTGCAGAGCCAGAATTGGAATCCGACCAAAAATTATCTGTACTGTCGGTGCCACCTACGGTGAGCACTTCCTCCATGCGTGCGGGGGAGTAATCACTTGCAGGCGCACCTGCATTGCCGGCGCTTGTAACGACCAAGATGTTGTCAGGTAGCTGCCTTATGGCGTGCTCCAGGCTGAAGTTCCCATCGAGATCTGACACGGCGGCGCCGAAACTCATGTTTATGATAGCTACTCCATCCTCGCTCTGCTCTTCGGCGACGATCGCATTCAATCCATCAATGATCTCAGAGAGGAACTGCTGTCCATCACAGCGAAAAGCGCGGACATCCTTAATGTCAGCTCCGCGAGCGACACCGAATTCGGAGGCGCCAGCGAGACCCGCGACCATGGTGCCATGCTCGTTTGGGTTTCCCATTACGGAATGTTCATCGTCGTTGGCCGGACTGTCGGAGCCAGAGTTGACACTACAACGTGAGGGGATAAGGCAGGGTTCCGGGCCTTCGTCGTCCCGACAAGTATCTTCATAGGCCTCTTCGTTGCCGTTGAACTCATCATGGATTCGCTCTACCCGGCCTTCAAACCGCTGATGACTTGCACGTACACCATTATCGAGGATATAGATTCGCACACCTTCCCCATCCAGCTCCCATTGGTAGGTGCCGTTTAACGGTAGATCGCGCTGGGCGATACGGTCCAATCCCCAGTCGGGGTTGGACTGGACGTAGCCATCACCAGATGCGAGATGGAGGTTAAACTTGGTGTTAGCCTCCACGGCCCGAATGTTGGGGTTATTCCGAAGAGCCTGGGCTTGTCCGTGATTGAGTTCGGCGGTGAATCCCTTGAGGGCATGTTCAAAAACACGGCTTGGCTGCACGCCGACTTGAGTGGCGACACCATTAACTAGGCCTTGCATGGCGTGAGCCGGGATTTCGGCACCGCGATTAAAACTTACAATGTATGTTTGCCTGTCGTCATGCCCCCTCCCTTCAATGGAGTGCAAAAAATTCGCGTGCGTGTCACCCGTCTGAATTCGACTGTTTTACCCGAGTAACAAGAAAAACGTAGTCGACAGGTAAATGCCAGTCAATTTTCTGGAGAAATGATCAGAGTGCTGGGGGAATTTGGGGGTTGCCGTGGCGAGCACCGCTCGGCTTTTCAGGCCGAGCGCCGCACACGCCAGCCGGCCTTGCGCTTCTTGAGGTGGACCAGGAGCAGGGAGATGGCTGCGGGGGTGACGCCCTGGAGTCGACCGGCCTGACCCAGGGTGGCGGGGCGGGCCTCGGCGAGACGTTGGCAGACCTCATTGGACAGGCCGCGCACCGCCGAGTAATCCAGATCCTCGGGCAGGGGCGTGTCTTCGTGGCGGCGGGCCTTGTCGATTTCCAGTTGCTGGCGCTCGATGTAGCCGGCGTACTTGATCTGGGTTTCCACCTGCTCGGCCACCCGCGGGTCGGCCACCGGCTCGCCCACGGCGGCCAGGCTGGTGAGGCCGGCATAATCCACTTCCGGGCGGCGCAGGATCTCGGCCGCGTGCTGTTCCCTGGACAGGCCCTTGCCGCCCAGCACCCGCTCGGCTTCCTCGGCGGAAACCTGATTGGGGCGGATCAACAGCCCGTTCAGGCGCTGCTTCTCCTGCTCCACCGCCTCACGCTTGGCCTCGAAAACACTCCAGCGGTGGTCGTCGATCAGCCCCATCTCCCGGGCAATGGGGGTCAGGCGCAGATCGGCATTGTCCTCGCGCAGCAGCAGGCGGTGCTCGGCCCGGCTGGTGAACATGCGATAGGGCTCGGAGGCGCCGCGGGTGATCAGGTCATCCACCAGCACGCCGAGATAGGCCTCGTCCCGGCGCGGACACCAGCTGTCCTGGTCACGCACCAGGCGGGCGGCATTGAGCCCGGCCAGCAGGCCCTGAGCGCCAGCCTCCTCATAGCCGGTGGTGCCGTTGATCTGCCCGGCAAAGAAGAGCCCGCCCACGAATTTCGTTTCAAGACTCGGCTTGAGATCGCGGGGATCGAAGAAATCGTATTCAATGGCGTAACCCGGGCGGGTGATGTGGGCATTCTCGAAACCGGCCACGGTGCGCACGAAGGCGGCCTGGACCTCGAAGGGAAGGCTGGTGGAGATGCCATTGGGATAGATCTCGTGGGTCTCGAGGCCCTCGGGCTCGACAAAGATCTGGTGGGAATCCTTGTCGGCAAAGCGTTCGACCTTGTCCTCCACCGAGGGGCAATAACGCGGTCCCACCCCGTCGATGGCGCCGGTGAACATGGGCGACTCGTGCAGGTGGGCGCGGATGATCTCGTGGGTCTTTTCGTTGGTGCGCGCGATCCAGCAGGAGACCTGGCGGGGGTGTTCCTCGGCCGAGCCGATATAGGAGAAGACAGGGGCCGGATCGTCGCCGGGCTGTTCCTCCAGGCGGCTGAAGTCGATGGAGCGCCCGTCGATCCGCGGCGGCGTGCCGGTCTTGAGCCGGCCGACGCGGAAGGGCCGGGCCCGGAGTTTCTCGGCCAGGGCATTGGAGGGTGCGTCACCGGCGCGGCCACCGGCGCTCTGGGTGCCGCCCACGTGGATGCGTCCGCCGAGGAAGGTGCCCACGGTCAGCACCACCGCCGGCGCCTCGAAGCGCAGGCCCATGCTGGTGACCACGCCGCTAACCCGGTCGTTGTCGATGATCAGGTCATCGACGCCCTGCTGGAAGAGAGACAGGCCGGGCTGGTTTTCCACCTGGGCGCGGATGGCCTGGCGGTAGAGATTGCGGTCGGCCTGGGCACGGGTGGCGCGCACCGCCGGGCCCTTGCTGGCATTGAGGGTGCGAAACTGAATACCGGCCCGATCAATGGCGCGGGCCATGGCTCCGCCCAGGGCGTCGATCTCGCGGGTCAGATGGCCCTTGCCGATGCCGCCGATGGCCGGATTGCAGGACATCTGACCGATGGTGTCCAGATTCTGGGTCAACAACAGGGTTCGCGCACCGGCGCGCGCCGAGGCCAGGGCGGCCTCGGTGCCGGCGTGACCGCCACCCACAACAATGACATCGAATTGCCTGCGCATAATTCCCGCCTCGGCCAAGCCCGCCTGCTGGCGGAATCGGCCTGACTATCAGCTCAATCTGACATTATAAGGGCTAAGGGCGGGTGGCGGCCAAGAAGGTCGGCACTTTCGAGTCGAGTAGTGCGGCGACATGACTGAGAATGCCGGCCCGGGAATGGTATATTGAGCCGCTTTGGACGATGCCTGCCCCGATCGGGGACGGGTCTATTGGGGGGGGAAGCAACGTGACCGAATCGATTCTGTCGGTCGAGGCCATTCGCAAGCAGTACGCCACGGTCACCGCCGTGGATCGACTCAACTTCCAGATCCGGGAAGGGGAAATCTTTGCCCTGCTGGGCCCCAATGGGGCCGGCAAGACCAGCACGGTGCGGATGCTGATCGGCATTACCCGACCGGACAGCGGCCGCATCCGCTACCAGGCACGGGCCGGCGAGCAGGCTGCCATCACCGGCCCGGAGCTCGGCTATCTGCCGGAGGAACGGGGGCTGTACCAGGATCAGCCGGTACTGGATGTGCTGGTCTATTTTGGCCGCCTGCAGGGACTCAGCCGCCGCGATGCCCGTGGGCGCGCCACCCAGTGGCTGGAGCGACTGGATCTTGGCGAGCGGGCGACCGAGAAGCTGGGCGCACTGTCCAAGGGTAATCAGCAGAAGGTGCAGCTGATTTCCACCATCCTCCACCGGCCCCGCTTCGCGGTCCTGGATGAACCCTTTTCCGGGCTCGACCCGGTCAACCAGGAGCGCTTTCTGGATCTGGTGAGAGAGTTGCGGGCGGAAGGCATGACGGTGCTTTTGTCGGCTCACCAGATGGCCCTGGTGGAGCGTCTCGCCGACAACATCCTGCTGATGAATCAGGGCCAGGAGGCCATGACCGGGACGCTGGAAAGCCTGCGTCACGACAGCGGTCTCGGTACCGCCCTGGAAGTCCAGTTCCGCGACCAGCCCCCCCGCGAACTGCCCTCACTGTCGGGTGTGCAGGATAGCCGGCGGCTCGACGAGCGGCGGCTGCGGCTGAGTCTGGCCTCGGACAGCGACATGAACGAGCTGCTCGGCGCCTTGCAGGGCCTGGGCGCGATCGAGGCCCTGCACAGTGAGCGACCGAGCCTGCATGACATTTACCTCCATGCCGTCGGCGAAAAGGGGCCGAACAGCGAAAAGAATGACGCCGAGGAGATGACGGCATGAACAGGGGAAATGGTCCGGTCTTGAGTGTGGCGCGCTGGGAGTTCATGCGCTATTTCAAATGGCGGCAGGAACTGATTGCCCTGCTGGTGATGGGGGTGATAATCGGTCTGGTCTATGGCGGGGTCTGGCTGATGGACCGCTACCAGAGTGGTCAGCAGTTCAAGGTTGCGGTCATCGGCGGCGAGCACCTGGCCCTGCCGGCGGGTGAGCTGGACCGCTTTTATTTCCAGAACGCCGAGGCCGACGCAAGGGATACGCTTGCCGAATCGGTAGCGGCGGGTACGCTGGACGGTCTGCTAATCCTGCATTCGAACAGCAACGCCGTGCTGCTGGCGGCCCGAGAGGCCCGCTGGCAGGAATCCCTGGACCAGATATTGAACCAGCTGGCACGGCAGCAGGCACTGATGGATGCCGGCCTCTCAGTGGCCGAGTATGAGGCCCTGTCACGCCCCCTGGCCCTGCGTATCGATACCGGCCAGGCAGGGGAAGCCGTTGGCTCCCGGATTTTCGCCCTGGTGGTGCTGGGGCTGATGTTGCTCGCCGTATTCAACAGCTTTGCCTACTATTTCGCCAGTATCACCACGGAGAAGCAGCAGCGGGTCTGTGAACAGATGCTGGCCATGATCCGGCCGCAAACCTGGGTGGATGGCAAGATTCTCGGTCTCACCGTGCTGGGCCTGAAATCACTGCTCAATGTCGCCCTCTGGGGGCTGGTGGGGCTGCTGGCCTACCGCATTGTCAGCGGCAGCTTGCCCGATCTTTCGGCCTGGTTGCCGCCCCTGGGCAGCGCATTCTGGATCCTGGGCTTCGCGCTCCTGGGTCTGCTGTTCTGGAACAGCATCCTGGCGGCCATCGCAGCCACCATTGATGACCCCAACAGCTCCTCCCGGTCGAGCCTGATGCTGTTGCCCATATTGCCGCTGGTGCTGGTATTCACCGGTCTGGACATGCCCGACAGTCCCTTCATGGTGTTCATGTCCTGGTTCCCGCCGACCTCCTGGGCGGCGATGCCTGCCCGCCATGTGATGGCCGGCGTTGATCCCCTGGCCCTGGCCGCTTCCCTGGTATTGCTGGCGGCGGCGGTGTGGTGGGTCCGACGGGCGGCGGGACGGATATTTGCCACCGGTATTCTCATGTACGGCAAGGAGCCCGGCTGGGGCCAGATGCTGCGCGCCCTGTGGCGTCGCGAAGGCTGAGCTCGGCTCGGGCTTGGAATCGGAGATCTCAAGCGATGTGGATAGCTGCCCTGTTCTTTGCCGCGAGCGCGGCGCCAGCCGACTACGAGGCCTGCAGCCTGCGCAGTGGCCAATTGCCACAGACCATCTCGGCACAGTGTTTTGAAGTCTCCGTGCCCCTGGACTGGTCCCAGCCGGATGGGGAGACCATTCAGTTGGCGGCGGCATGGATTGCGCCCCGGGCCGGCGAAGCCGAGGGCGAGCCCTTGCTGATGCTGGCGGGTGGGCCGGGCCAGGCGGCACTGGAAGCCTTCATTCCCCATGTTCGCGCGCTCGGCGCGGTGCGCCAGAACCATCCGATCGTCCTGGTGGACCAGCGAGGCACCGGTGGCTCGGCCCGCCTCGAATGCCCGGACGCGGGATTGGCGGAAGCGGAATCGGCGGAGGAAATTGGCCAGGCCATGCAGCGCTGTCGCGAGGCCCTGGACAGGGATCCCCGCCATTTCACCACCCAGGCCTCGGCGAAGGACCTTGACGCGGTGCGCGAACATCTCGGCATTGAGGAATGGCATGTCTATGGCGTGTCCTACGGCAGCCGCCTCGGCCTGCACTATTTGCGGCGGTTCGAGGAGCGGGTGGCCTCGCTGATTCTGGATGGGGTGGTCCCTGCGGACGAAGTGCTGGGGCCCATGCTGGCACCGTTCGCGGAACGGGCTGTGAAACGAATGCTGCAACGATGCGAGTCCTCTGAAGATTGCCGGGAGGCCTTTCCGGATCTGGAAGAAGGCTTGCGCTCTTTGCTGGAATCCGTGGCGGAAGAGGAACGGGAGGTTTCCATTCGCCACCCCCGCAGCCACGAATGGACCGAGGTGGCGCTTAACCGGCAGCGGATCGGGCAGCTACTGCGCTTTGCCGCCTACCAACCGGATGTTCTGGCCATCATGCCGCTGCTGATCCACCGTGCCGCCCGGGAGGATGACTGGGCACCGCTGGCGGCACAATGGGTCACCCTTGGAGAATCGCTGGAAGGCAGCCTCAGCATTCCCCTCCATTATGCGGTGGTCTGCAGCGAAGACATCTCCTTTATTGACGAGGACTCCCCGTTCAGCGAGGAGGACGGACTGCTGGGCCTGAATCCCCTGGCTTTGCTCCAGGCGGCCTGCGCGGAATGGCCGCGGGCCGACATTCCCGCGGACTTTCATCAGGCGGTGGCCTCCGAGCGGCCCGTGTTGCTGCTGTCCGGGGAACTGGACCCGGTGACGCCCCCGGAGTGGGGAGACCAGGCCGCAGCGACCCTGGACAATAGTCGCCATGTGATCCTCAAGGGCAAGGGCCACAATGTGATTCATCATGGCTGTCTGCCGTTTCTGGTCCGGGATTTTCTGAGAAACCGCGATCCCGCTGGGCTGGACAGCGACTGTCTGTCGGCGATGCGGCCGATGCCTTTCTTTCTGGATTTCTCCGGCCCGGCACCTTAGGAGTCGATCATGATCGAGGCGAATGGCCTGCAAAAACGCTTTGGCGACGTCGAGGCAGTGAGAGACGTATCGCTGCGTGCCGAGGACGGTCGGATCACCGGTCTGCTGGGCCCCAACGGGGCCGGTAAATCCACCAGTCTGCGGATGATTTCGACGGCGATCCGGCCCGATGCTGGCCAGATTCGGGTCGATGGCATCAATGTGGTGGACGCCCCCCAGCAGGCGCGTCTGGCGATGGGCGTGATGCCTCACAATGCGGGGCTCTACCCCCGCCTCAGCGGTCGGGAGAACATCCGCTATTTCGGCCGCCTGAACGGGATCGACCGGGAATCGCTGGATGCCCGGATCGAGCATCTCGCCGAGCGCCTGGACATGAAAGCCTTCGTGGACCGCCCGGCGAAAGGCTATAGCCAGGGACAGAAACTGAAAACCGCCCTGGCGCGGTCGATTGTCCACAATCCCCGCAACCTCATCCTGGATGAACCCACCAGCGGCCTGGACGTGATGGCGACCCGGGCACTGCGGGATCTGATCCGCGACCTGCGCCAGGATGGCTTCTGCATTCTGTTCTCCAGCCATGTGATGCAGGAAGTGGCCGCCTTGTGTGACCAGATCGTGATCATTGCCCACGGGCAGGTGGTTGCCCGGGGGGAACCGGACCAGCTGCGCCAGGCCATGGGCAGCGAGGATCTCGAAGAGGTCTTTGTCCGGGCCATCGCCAAGGCCGAGGCACCGCAAACGGCGGACGCGGGGGAACAGAGCTGATGCGCACCTGGATCGTTTATCTCAAGGAATGTCAGGACAATCTGCGGGACCGGCGAACACTGCTCTCGGTACTGCTGTTCGGCCCATTGTTCGGGCCCATCCTGTTCGCGGTGTTCATGGGCACGGCCATCACCATGGGCATGGAAGAGGCGGAACGGCCACTGGATCTTCCGGTCATGGGGGCCGAGCATGCACCGGAGTTGATGGCCTTTCTGGCAGAGAATCGCCTGCAGATCGAAGACTTCGATGGCGAGCCGCAAAAGGCGGTGCGGGAACGGGAGGTGGATTTCGTCCTGGTCATCGACGAAGACTATGGTCAGGCGCTGCGCGATGGCCGGCCGGCACCGTTGGCCTTTTATGCGGATCGCTCCCGCCAGCGCCTGAGTGGCCAGATCCAGCGGGTGCGCAACACCATCAATGCCTGGGACCGGCAATTGACCGAGCTGCGCCTGCTGGCGCGGGGTATCGATGGCCGCGTCATCAGGCCGCTGCAGTTACAGGAAGTGGACGTGTCCACCCCCGAGACCCGAGGCCTGATGATTGCCGCCATGCTGCCCTATTTCATCCTGCTGACCGTGCTCATGGGCGGCTTTTACCTGGCCATCGACACCACCGCCGGGGAGCGGGAACGGGGTTCCCTGGAACCGCTTCTCAGCACGGCGGCCCGGCGGGGGGAGATCCTGGCGGGCAAGCTGCTCGCAACCGCCACCTTTTCACTGCTGGCACTGGCGATCGTCATTGCGGCCTTCTCGGTGGCATTACGCTTTGTGCCCATGGAGACGGTGGATATGGCCCTCTCCCTGGATCTGGCCACGGCGGTGATGCTGTTTCTGACGGTCTCGCCCTTTGCCTTTCTGGGGGCTGCAGTAATGTGTCTGGTGGCCTCCTTCACCAAGAGCTACAAGGAAGCCCAGACCTGGCTGTCGGTGGTGATGATCGTGCCCCTGGCGCCCATGATCGTGCATTTTGTCCGACCTTTCGAACCCACCATCCTCAATCTGGCGATTCCGGTTCTGGGTCAGCATGTGGCCATGCTTGAGCTGTTGGGGGCGGAAACCCTGCCGGTTCTGGGTCTGGTGCTCAACACCGGGGTGACCCTGGCACTGACTGGCGTGGTGGCCTGGGTAGCCTGGCTGTTCTATCGCCGGGAATCGGTGCTGGGCTGATCCGGGGGAAATCTCCTGCTGGTGGGATGGGGATTCCCGGCCTACACTGTCGCTAAGGGATGACGGGGCTCGCCATGCTGCAATTGCATCGGGATCGCAAACAGGCGTTAAGGGCGCAGCGGGTGTTGCTGGGCCTGGTTGCCTACCTGATGTGGATCGCGGTCGGCATCTACCTGTATTGGATTGATCTGCTCCATATCGGTCCTGCGGGCTTGGGTATCTACTTCCTGCTCATGCTGCTCACCAATGCCGCTTTCCTTGCAGCGGTCCGATGGAATTGGAACCTGCGCTTTCGGGATCCGGGCATGACCCTGGGTCAGATTGCCTGCGGCATCTTCTGGGGGATGGTGCTACTCTCCCAGGCGGCGCCTGAAGCACGCGGCGGCATGTTGCTGGTTTTCGTCACCGGCTTTTTCTTCGGTGTCTTTCGCCTCAATACCCAGCAGTTTCTTGGACTCGCCCTATTCGCATCACTGGCCTACGCCAGCCTGATCCGCGCTGAATGGGCGGATCTCGATGCGGAAACCCGTCAGATTGAGCTGGCACAGTGGGTCTTTCTGAGCCTGATTTTGCTCTGGATGTCCTTCATGGGGGGGTATGTCGCCCGCCTGCGAAGCAATCTTCGTCAGGCCATGGGCCGGATCGAGGAATTGGCCAATCGGGATCACCTCACCGGCACCCGAAATCGACGTGCAATTACCGGCTCATTGGAGGAGGCGGTGGCCCGGGCGGAGACAGAGGGCGAAGTTCTCACTATCGCCATGCTCGATCTGGATCATTTCAAAGCTCACAACGATGACCATGGGCATCTGCTCGGCGATGAACTGCTCAAGCAATTTGTGGAACGGGTGGAACGGGAGCTGCGGGCCGATGACATTATCCGAGGTCAGCAGGATCAACCGCTGGGACGGTTTGGGGGCGAAGAATTTCTGGTGGTCTTGCCAGGTACCGGGCTTGACGGCGGGATGCTGGCGGCGGAGAGGATCCGGCGGGGGATTGCCGAATTGCCGTTCGAGACCGAGGCGGGTGCGGTAGCCATGACGGTCTCCATTGGCCTGACGGAGTGGCGGCCGGGGGATGACTGTGAAAGCCTGCTCAAGCGGGCCGACAAGGCTCTTTATGAAGCCAAGGAAGGGGGACGGAACCAGGTGGTGGCGGCCGAGTGAGAGCGACTGATTGCTCTACTTGCCGATGCAGAAGCTGGAGAATATCCGCCCGAGTAGATCGTCGCTGCTGAATTCGCCGCTGATCTCGCCCAGTGTCTGCTGGGCCAGTCGCAGTTCCTCTGCCAATAGCTCGCCGGCGCGGCTCTCAATCAATTCCGCCTGGCCCGCATCCACATGGGCCCGGGCCCGCTCGATGGCATCGAGATGGCGGCGGCGCGCCATGAATACATCCTCGCCCGCCGGGCGATAGCCGGCCACGGCTTTGAGGCGCTCACTGAGTGCCTGAATACCTTCACCGGTAAGAGCGGAAAGCCCGATACGGCGTCCTTGATCGTCCCGATAACCCGCCGTGCCGCCGCTGAGGTCGATCTTGTTGTGGGCGATGATCACCGGTAGCTGGGGCGGCAGGTCACGACGCAGTTCGGCGATGTCCTCAGGGGACTGGTCATCGACCACCAGCAGGACGCAATCAGCCGTTTCCATGGCCTCGCGGGCCCGACGAATGCCCTCCTGTTCAACCGCATCACCACCCTCGCGCAACCCCGCGGTATCGATCAGGTGGAGGGGCAGGCCATCCAGGTGCACGTATTCCCGCAGGACATCCCGGGTGGTGCCGGGGATATCGGTCACGATGGCGGCATCATGTCCGGCAAGGCGATTGAGCAGGCTGGACTTGCCGGCATTGGGACGACCGGCGAGGACCAGGCGCAGACCTTCACGCATCACCCGACCCTGCTCGGCCCGTTGCATGAGCTGATCGAAGGCTTCCGTGATCTCACTCAACTGCCTTTCCACCCGCTCGTCGGAAAGGAAGTCGATCTCCTCGTCGGGAAAATCGATGGCGGCTTCGACAAAGATCCTCAATTCGATTAGCTGTTCCACCAGGGCGTGAACGGCGCGGGAGAACTCGCCGCTGAGCGATCGGGTGGCGGCACGGGCGGCCTCGGCGGAGCCGGCGTCGATCAGATCGGCCACTGCCTCGGCCTGGGCCAGGTCGAGCTTGTCATTGAGAAAGGCCCGCTCGGAAAACTCACCGGGCCGCGCCGGGCGGGCGCCCAGTGCAATCACGCGTTGTAGCAGCATGTCCAGGATGACCGGCCCGCCGTGGCCCTGAAGCTCGAGGACATCTTCGCCGGTATAGGAGGCCGGGGCGGGGAAATAAAGGATCAATCCCTGATCAATGCTATTTCCTTGAGCGTCCAGAAAATCGGCGAGATGGGCGTGTCTTGGCCGAGGCCTGAAGCCGCAGAGTCGGGCGGCAAATTCGGCCAGGGATGGGCCGGAGAGCCGAACGATGCCGACCCCGCCCCGTCCAGGGGGGGTGGCAATGGCGGCAATGAGGTCCTGGCTGCTCTGCATGGGCCCAGTGTACCGTAAGAGTCGGCGATGCCGGACTGTAACGGGCGGTACCCGTTGGCATCGACTAATGGATTAGGAAGTAGGCGTTTACGAATTTAACAACGAGGCGGCGACAGATGGGGCAGGAAACATTTTCCTTCGAAGGCGATCAGGGGCAACGGCGGGATGGTGTCCTTGAGCAAGGGTCGGGGCCGACGCATGCCTGGGCGGTATTCGCGCATTGTTTCACCTGCGGGAGCAGTTCACTCGGGGCGGTTGCCATTAGCCGAGCGCTGGCGGCGCGGGGCATTGGCGTCTTGCGCTTTGATTTTGCCGGCCTGGGGGAGAGCGAGGGTGAATTTGGCGCCGAAGGGATTGGTGGTGACATTGCGGATCTGAAGGCGGCCAGCCGCGCCATGGCGGAGTCGGGTCGGCCGGTTTCCTTGTTGGTGGGCCATTCCCTTGGGGGTGCGGCCGTGCTGCATGCGGCGGGGGATCTGGATGAGGTCAAGGCGGTGGTGACCTTGGGTGCGCCGGCGGACCCGGCCCATGTCCTTCACTTGCTGGGTGATCAGCGGGAGAAGATCGAGTCGGCGGGCGAGGCGGAGGTCAGGATTGGCGGCCGACCCTTCACGATTCGCAAGCGCTTTATCGACGACATGGAAAACCGGCCATGGCGGGAGCGGATCGCCGATCTCAGGCGACCGTTGCTGGTGATGCACGCGCCAATGGACAATATTGTTTCGGTGAACAATGCGGCGGCGATTTTCCAGGCAGCCAAGCATCCCAAAAGCTTTGTCTCCCTGGATGGGGCGGATCATCTGTTGACCGGGAGAGAGGATGCAGACTGGGCAGCCGATATGATCACGGCGTGGGCCAGACGGTATCTGGCTGACGGTTAGCGACAGGTTTGAAGACGTCAGGCGTCATCGTTTTAGGGAAGCGCGGATGTTCCTAAGTTCAAGGGTTACTGCTGGGATAGCTTCGGCGGGGTGTGTGCCCATTGAGTCCGGTGACGGGTGCGCTCCGGTCCCTGTCCTGGGGGCCTGGCTCAGGGACGTCGTGGACCCGTCCCTGGGGACTCTGCACGCGACATCCTGTCGCTCACAGCCCTGAGTCAGGCCCCCAGGACAGGGACCTACCTTGGGTGCTGGTCACCTGGGCCGTGCCAATGGATGGGTTGGTTCATGCCTGAATCCTTTTGCCAGCCCTTGGCGTTTATCGCCAATGAATATGCTCCTACGGTGCCGGTTGGCTAGGCCGAAGGCACCGTGGGAGCGGATTTATCCGCGATGGCTTGGGCCGATTCGAAGGCAAGCCACCCCCGGAACCCAGCTTTCAGATCAAGAATTCAATCCGCAAACAGAACGGGCCCCGTCCCGGAAGGAACGGGGCCCGTTCTGTCAGCCTGGCTGATCGGACAGAAGCTAGTTTTCCTGGCCGCTTTCGATGACCCGGTTGATCTTCCACTGCTGGGCCACCGAGAGGATGGTGTTCACGGCCCAGTAGAGGACCAGGCCGGCCGGCATGAAGATACCGATACCGATCAGCATGAGCGGCATGAACATCAGCATCTTCTGCATCATCGGATCCGGCGGCGGCGGATTCAGTTTCTGCTGGAAGAACATGGACGCACCCATGATCACCGGCAGGATGAAATAGGGATCCGGTGATGACAGATCCTGGATCCACAACATCCAGGGCGCGTGACGCAGCTCGGCGGATTCCAGCAGCACCCAGTACAGGGCGATGAAGACCGGAATCTGAATCAGGATGGGTAGACAACCGGCAGCGGGATTGACTTTCTCCCGCTTGTAGAGCTCCATCATGGCCTGGTTCATCTTTTGCTTGTCATCCGCATAGCGTTCGCGAATGGTCTGCAGTCTCGGTTGCAGCTTGCGCATCCGGGCGATGGAGCGACCGCTGGTCTCGGACAGCTTGTAGAATGCCAGCTTGATCAGGAAGGTGAGCAGGATGATGGCCCAACCCCAGTTGCCCACCACCTTGTGAATCCAGTTAAGGGCAATGAACAGCGGCTGGGAGATGATCCACATGATGCCGTAGTCAACGACCCGTTCAAGGTTCGGGGCAGCGGGGCGCAGCTCACTCTGGATTTTGGGGCCGAGATAAAGGGTCTGTTCGAAAACGACCGCGTCCCCGGCCTGGAGATTGCGGGCACGCTGGTCCGCCATGCCAATGAGATAGCGATCCTGACCTCGATGACGAGTGTAATAGCGGACGCCCTGATCGGGACTGGAGGGAATCATGGCGGCGACGAAATAATGTTCCACCATCGCCGCCCAACCACCTTGCACATCCAGACGCAGGTCCTGATCGGCGAGATCGGAGAAGCTCAGGCGCTCATAGCGCTCGCTGTCGTGATAGGCCGGCCCATTGTGGGAGAAGGTCGAGGGATTGAACATGGAGCGGGAAATATCGGGATCGGTCCGTTCGATCTGCAGATAACTGCCACCCCGCCAGTCGTTCTCGCCACGGTTCTCGAGACGCTGCTCCAGCTTGACCTGATAGCTGTTGGGAAGAAAGTAGAAGGTGCGGGTCAGATGCAGGCCGTCTTCGCCCTCCCAGACCAGGCGAACGGCACGACCGTCGCTTTCGGTTTCATCGACCCGCTCACGGTCGCTGTTGATGGCCCAGGTTTCCTCGTGGGTGAACTCGATTCGACGGGGAATGCTGGTGGAGTCGCCGGCAGCGATCAGACCCGGTTGCACCACGAACAGGCGGTCAGGACGATTGTCCAGCAGGCGGATCGGGTCGTCGCGATCCAGGTCCTCACGATAATCCAGCAGGTCCAATCGGCTGAGCTCACCACCAATGGTCTGGATGGCAGCACGGAGGCGCGGGGTTTCGAGGGTGATCTCTTCACCGCCGGGGCGCTCGGGGACGGTCTCCAGGGTCGGCGCGTCGGCTGGATCATCATCCGGACGCGGAGCGTCGGGTTCATCGTCGGGCCGGGGTACGGCATCGTCGTCCAGGGACTCATCCAGGGTGAGTTCCTCGGCCGCTTCCGGGGCGTCGGCGTGCGGTTCGGCGAAATACTGGTTCCACTCCATCCAGGTCCAGAAGGAGAGGGCCACCAGGGCGAGGATGAGGAAGAAACGCTGATTATCCATGATGATGATGTTTACAACTTCCAGGAACGGGGTCGAAACCACCTTCATTAAAAGGGTGGCAGCGCAGAACACGGCGCAGGCTCAGCCAGGCACCACGGAGGGCGCCGTGGGTCTGGAGCGCCTCCATTGCATACTCGGAACAACTGGGGTGAAAACGGCAGCATTGGCCGAACAAGGGGCTGATCAACAGCCGATAGGCCTTTACGAGGAAGAGGAGGAAGAATCGCATCGCTTCATCAGCCGCTGCCAGTGACGATCCAGGCTCTCAAAGAGCGTTCGGTTATCGGCCCGGCTGGCCTCCGGCCGGCTCATCACCACCAGATCAAATCCGGCCAATGTTGACTGCCGGTGCCGAAAGCTTTCTCGGGCCAAGCGCTTGAGCCGGTTTCGCTCAACAGCCGAGCCGGCATTCCGGCGGGAGATGGCCATTCCCAGGCGGGCTTGCGGCAAACCATTGGCGCAAGCCAATATCGTGAAAAAGCGGTCTTTCGACCGCTTTCCCTGGCGGAAGACCCGCCGAAAATCCTCTGCCCTGGTCAGACGCGCATCAGGCGGGTACGCCGCCGCGGCCTGCACGTGCGCCAAAGCGGGCTTACGGGGTCAGTCGGGCACGGCCCTTGGCACGCCGGGCCTTGAGCACTTTCCGCCCGCCCTTGGTGGCCATGCGGGCACGAAAACCGTGAGTGCGCTTGCGGCGCAGGTTGCTGGGCTGGAAGGTTCTCTTCATGACGCTTGATCCGTGTGTTGCCGGGCCCCGGTAAGCGGTGGCTCCAGGGACGCAAAAGGTAAGCCGCGAAATATACCCATTTCAGCGTTTCCGGTCAACCCTGAGAGGCTGTGGATAACAGGCTGCGAGAAGTATAGACTGCGGGATTTCCGGCCGTGCTGGCCGAGCCCTGCATTCCCCCGACATTCGCATTGGAGTATTCGGTGAGCGACTCGCTTTGGCAACGCTGTCTGGACCGCCTGGGTCGAGACCTCAGCGAACAGGAACTGAACACCTGGATCAGACCGCTGCAGGTGGTTGAATCGCGGCACAGACTGCGCCTGCTGGCGCCCAATCGCTTTGTCCGGGACTGGGTTCGTGACCAGTTCCTGACCCTGATCGAGGATGCGGTCGGTGAGCTGAGCGGGGACAGCCAGGCCCCACAGGTGAACCTTGAAGTCGGAAGCGCCGGCGTTCGGCCGCGACGGCAGAAAGCGGAAGAGAGCTCGGATCAGCGACCGAAGGCAGCGGAAGTAGTGATCGGCAGCAGGCTGGTGGCGGATCACACCTTTGAAAATTTTGTCGAGGGCAAGTCGAATCAGCTCGCTCGCGCCGCCGCCCGTCAGGTGGCGGAGAACCCCGGCCAGGCCTATAACCCGCTGTTCATCTATGGCGGGGTGGGGTTGGGCAAGACCCATCTGATGCATGCGGTGGGCAATCGTCTGCTGGAGCAGAATCCGCGCGCCCGGATTGCCTATGTCCATTCGGAGCGCTTCGTCGGCGACATGGTCAAGGCACTCCAGCACAACACGATCAACGACTTTAAGCGGCTCTATCGTGGCCTTGACGCCCTGATGATCGACGATATCCAGTTTTTTGCCGGCAAGGAACGATCCCAGGAAGAGTTTTTTCATACTTTCAATGCCTTGCTGGAAGGCCAGCAGCAAGTGATTCTCACCTGTGACCGCTATCCCAAGGAAGTCAACGGCCTGGAAGAACGGCTCAAGAGCCGCTTTGGCTGGGGGCTTACGGTGGCGATCGAGCCGCCGGAGCTGGAAACCAGCGTGGCGATCCTGTTTCGAAAGGCGGCCCAGGACGGCGTCGATCTGCCGGATGAGGTTGCCTTCTTCATTGCCCAGCGAATCCGCTCGAATGTTCGAGAGCTGGAAGGCGCCTTGCGGCGGGTGATTGCCAACAGTCGTTTCACCGGCCAGCCCATTACCCTGGATTTCACGAAAGAGGCCCTGCGGGATTTGCTGGCGCTGCACGAAAAACTGGTGACCATCGACAATATCCAGAAAACGGTGGCCAATTATTACAAGATGGGCATCAAGGATTTGCTGGGGAAACGGCGGAGTCGGTCCATCACCCGGCCGCGCCAGGTTGCCATGGCGCTGTCGAAGGAGCTGACCAACCATAGCCTTCCGGAAATTGGTGAAGAATTCGGCGGCCGTGATCACACCACGGTCCTGCATGCCTGCCGCAAGGTAAAGGAGCTGCGGGAGAGTGATGCGCGGATCAACGACGACTATCAAAACCTGTTGAGAACATTGACGAGTTAGTGTGGGTAGGCTGTGGATAAAACGGGGTTCCGAGATTCATCCCATTTTATCCACAGCCTGTCCCCGCTCTGTGCCGACTCTATACAACGGTGGAATTGCGTGGATATGGACGGCAAGAGATTGAAATAAAAAGGAAAAATAATTCAGTCCACAGAGTTGTGGTTCGCTAGTAACAACAACAGGTTTATTTATTCACTTAAATAATTAATTATCATCACGGTGGACAAAACAGGGTGGAGCCATGAAATTCGAACTGAATCGCGATCAATTGCTCAAGCCAGTCCAGGCCGTCAGCGGGGTCGTGGAAAGACGGCAGACGATGCCGGTGTTGGCCAATATTCAGATCGCCGCGGAAGGAGACCGCTTGACCTTCACCGGTACTGACCTTGAAGTGGAGATGGTCGCGTCCGGTGAGGGGCGTGTGGAGAGCGGCGGCGAGGTTACCGTGCCGGGTCGCAAGCTGCTCGATATCTGCAAGGCGCTTCCGGAAGGGGCAGAGATTGTGGCGGAGCTCAAGGGTGAGCGGATGACACTGCGCTCCGGGAAAAGCCGCTTTACCCTGTCGACGTTGCCGGCGGCGGAGTTCCCGGTGGTGGAAGATATCCAGGTCCAGCGCCGCTTCGAAATCCCTCAGGCCATGTTGCGGGAGTTGGTGGAGAACACCCAGTTCTCCATGGCACAGCAGGATGTGCGGTATTACCTCAATGGGCTCCTGCTTGAAGTCAGTGACAATCGGCTGCGGGCAGTGGCGACCGATGGCCACCGCCTCGCCCTGTGCGAACGCGAAGTCACCCTGTCGGATGTCGGCACCCATCAGGTGATCGTGCCGCGGAAAGGGGTACTGGAATTGCAGAAACTGCTGTCCGATGAGGACACGCCCGTGGAAGTGGCACTGGGCGCCAACCATCTGCAAGTCCGGGTGGAAGGGCTGCAGTTTACGTCCAAGCTTATCGATGGTCGCTTTCCCGACTACGAGCGGGTTATTCCGCGGACCGGGGAGAAAGTGGTTGAGGCAGACCGACTTCGGCTGCGGGAATCGCTTCAGCGGGCGTCGATCCTGTCGAATGAAAAGTATCGCGGGGTGAGACTGGAATTGGTCCCCAACGCGCTGAAGATTCAGGCTCACAATCCGGAACAGGAAGAAGCGGAAGAAGAAGTCGAAGTGGGTTTTGACGGGGAAGGCATGGAGATCGGCTTCAACGTCAATTACCTGTTGGATGCCCTATCGGCCCTGGACTGCGAGACGGTCCGGATGGACTTGATTGATTCCAACAACAGCTGCTTGATTCGGGATCCGGGCCGTGAGGATTGCAAGTATGTGGTCATGCCGATGCGACTGTGACGGTCGGAGTGTCGTGACCCGATGTCACTGAAGCGGCTGCGGCTTAGGGATTTTCGCTGTTTCGAGGCCTTGGACTGGTCCCCGGGACATAGCTGGAATCTGATTAGTGGTGAGAACGCCTCGGGCAAGACGAGCTTGCTCGAGGCGATTTTTTTTCTGGGCCGCGGCCGCTCTTTCCGAACGGCCCAGGTGGACCGTATGGTCCGAAGCGGCGCGGATTGTTTTGATCTTGTGGGTGACATCCAGGGGCAGCGTGCCCATCGTCTCGGGGTGAGAAGAGGGCGTGGGCAAGGGCGGTGGCGCCTGGATGGAGAGGATCTTCGTCGGATGGCGGAGATTGCCAGCTTGTTTCCGGTGCTGGCGGTCGATACCGGGGCCCAGGTGATGATCGAAGGGGGACCGGAGAATCGTCGACGGTTTCTCGATTGGGGATTGTTCCACGTGGAACCGGCGTTCCTTCCGATCTGGCGGCGGTATCGTCAGGCGGTGGCGCAACGCAATGGGGCATTGCGCACGGGCGTCGATGACCGAAGTCTTTCGAGCTGGGATCAGGCCGTCGCGGAGAGCGGCGAGGCATTGGATCGCTATCGGCGGGAGCAGGTCGGAAATCTCGCGGGTCAGTTCTCCGTGATGGCGAGTGCGGGTCTGAATGTTGCCGAGGTCGGCCTGGATTATCAGCCGGGTTGGCGCAAGGGCTTGTCGCTGGCAGAGGCCCTGATGCGGAATCGAGAGGCGGATCGCCGGATGGGGCATACGCTGTCGGGGCCGCATCGGGCTGAGCTGGTGGTGTCGGTTGAGGGGCGACCGGCGCGGGAGCGGGTCTCTCGGGGGCAGCAGAAGATGTTGGCGGCGGCGTTGCTGTTGTCGGGAGCCGCGCTGTTCGAGACGGTGAGGGATCGGGGGGTGGTTGTTCTTTTGGATGACCTGCCGTCGGAGCTTGATCGTGACCACGCGAGCCGCCTGGGCGAACTCCTGGGTTCGCTGACCGGGCAGATCTTTGTGACCGGCATCGAGGGCTCCCGTCTTCAGGCATTTGCTCCCGCCGAGAGTCAGTTGTTCCACGTGGAACAGGGCCGGCTCAGACAGTAGTGGCTATATCGATGGTTCCACGTGGAACCATTCCTTTGTTTTTTTCACCCCATCACAGAAGCCCCCGCCGGCTACTTGCCTTGTCCACCTGGAAACCCCCATCAGAAGCTGCCGCGAAGGCCCCACACTGGTATACTGGGACCCTTGAATTCCGCTGATGCACCAGGTCACTTTCATGGCAGACGCTCAGACTTACGATTCCAGTAATATCAAGGTCCTCAAGGGCCTCGAAGCCGTTCGCAAACGGCCGGGGATGTACATCGGCGACACCGACGATGGCACCGGCCTGCACCACATGGTGTTCGAGGTGGTGGACAACTCCATCGACGAGGCACTTGCCGGTCACTGCAGCGAGATCGTGGTCGAGATCCACGCCGATGAATCGGTGACCGTCCGCGATGATGGTCGCGGCATTCCCGTGGACTGGCACGAAGCGGAAGGCCGGCCGGCCGCTGAGGTAATCATGACCGTCCTGCATGCCGGCGGTAAATTTGACGACAACTCCTACAAGGTTTCCGGCGGGTTGCATGGGGTCGGCGTTTCGGTGGTGAACGCACTATCGGAAAGCCTCTCCCTGCGCATTTATCGCGACGGCCGGGTCTGGGAGCAAAGCTACCGGGAAGGGGAGCCCCTGGCTGAACTGACGGATGCCGGTCCCACCGAGCGCACGGGTACCGAAATCCGCTTCAAACCCAGCGCCGAGATCTTCACCGATATCGAATTCCACCACGACCTGCTCGCCAAACGGCTAAGGGAACTCAGTTTCCTCAACAGCGGGGTGCGCATCGTCTTGCGCGACGAGCGCAGCGAAAAAGAAGATGTCTTCGAGTACCAGGGCGGGATCAGGGCCTTTGTCGAGCACCTGAATCGGAACAAGACTCCCCTTCATGACCAGGTTTTCTATTTTACCGCCGAGCGTGACGACATCACGGTGGAGCTGGCCATGCAGTGGAATGATTCCTTCCAGGAAAATGTGTTCTGCTTCACCAATACCATTCCTCAGCGGGATGGTGGCACCCATCTGGCCGGTTTTCGCGCTGCCCTGACCCGGACACTGAACGGCTATATCGATTCGGAAGGCCTGGCCAAGCGGGAAAAGGTGGGCACCACCGGTGATGATGCCCGAGAAGGCCTGACTGCCGTGCTGTCGGTCAAACTGCCTGATCCCAAGTTCTCCTCCCAGACCAAGGACAAATTGGTGTCCTCCGATGTCAAAGGGGTGGTCGAGAGCCTGATGGCCGAGCATCTTCATGATTTCCTGCTCGAGTACCCGCAACAGGCCAAGGCCATATGCGGCAAGGTCATTGACGCGGCGCGGGCCCGTGAGGCCGCGCGCAAGGCGCGAGAAATGACCCGGCGCAAGGGGGCCCTGGATGTGGCCGGCCTGCCGGGCAAGCTGGCGGATTGTCAGGAGCGAGACCCCTCCCGCTCGGAGATCTTCATTGTTGAGGGTGATTCGGCCGGCGGTTCCGCCAAGCAGGGCCGCGACCGCCGCACCCAGGCCATTCTGCCTCTCAAGGGCAAGATCCTGAATGTGGAAAAGGCCCGTTTTGACAAGATGCTGTCCTCGGTCGAGGTCGGCACACTGATTACCGCTTTGGGCTGTGGCATCGGCAAGGAAGAGTTTGACCCGGACAAGCTGCGCTACCACCGCATCATCATCATGACCGATGCCGATGTGGACGGCAGCCATATTCGTACCCTGCTGCTGACCTTCTTCTACCGCCAGATGCCGGAATTGATTGAACGCGGTCACGTCTACATCGCCCAACCCCCGCTCTACAAGATCAAGCGTGGCAAGCAGGAGGTCTATCTCAAGGACGACGCCGAGCTGGATGCCTATCTGCTGCGGACGGCTCTGGAAAAGGCCGAGCTCCATGTCAGCGCTGATGCGCCGGCGATCAGTGAGGAAGCCCTCGCTGAACTGGCCAGCGCCTACATGGATGTCCACACCCTGATCCACCGACGGGCCCGGCGTTACGATGAAAATGTCCTCCGCCGACTGGTCTATCTGCCGAGCATCACGCCCGACAGATTCCGCGATGCTGCCTGGATGGAAACCTGGCGGGGCCAGCTGGAGGCCGCTATTCAGCAGGGTGAGGAGGGCAGCCGCTACCGCATTGAACTGGCCCATGAAGCCGATAGCGGTGAGGTCAGCGCTATTCGGGTTCTGCGGACTCACCACGGCATCACTTCTGAGAAGACCATCCAGCCTGAGTTCTTCGAGTCCGCCGACTATCAGGCAATCGCCAACCTGGGCGAACGCATGCAGGGGCTGCTGGAGCCCGGTGCCTTTGTCGCCCGGGGTGAACGCCGCAGGGAGATCAGCGACTTTTCCGAGGCCATCGAGTGGTTGCTGGAGGAGTCCAAGCGCGGTCAGCAGATCCAGCGCTACAAGGGTCTCGGGGAAATGAACCCGGATCAGCTCTGGGAGACCACCATGGACGAAAACAATCGTCGCATGCTCCAGGTTCAGATCGAGGATGCGGTGGCCGCCGATGAGATCTTCACCACGCTCATGGGTGACCATGTCGAGCCGCGCCGCGATTTCATCGAGAAACACGCCCTGGATGTGGCCAATCTGGATATCTGACGCCGGCGCCTGTGTCGCGACAAAGCCGCCCCCCGGGGCGGCTTTTTTTATATGCCTGGAGCAGTCGCTGTGAAACAAAATAATATACGAAGTTGGGCGTCTTCCTGGCTTGGCCCAAGCCTTCCCCGAAAGCCCACCGAAGACAGCGTGCTGCCGGCGTCAAAATGACCCCCCTTTCCACCCGCGTCACTGATCGTCGGCCCGGCCCATCAGCGCAAAAAAAAGGCCGCCCCGGCGGAGCGGCCTTTCCCTCTGATTACCTCAAAACGCTGGATCAGTCGTCAACCCGCTTGCCGAGAATGATCTCCCGGAACTTGGGCGGATTGTCGGAATACTTGATCTCGCCCGATTTCAGGCGAGCGATGTACTCCTTGTAGGCCTTCATTGCCTTCCAGCCGAGGATGAGGATGATGGGCACGTTCACCCACAGCATCGCCCCGGTACCAAAGGCCGTGAAGTTATTGAGTTCCTCATCGGTGCGAATGAGGCCCAGGGTGGCGACCACGATCAGGGCGCAGAAGATCAGGCGATAGGCCATTACCGCACGCTCGCCAAACAGGAAGACCACGCCCTGCTCCCCGTAATAGCTCCAGGTAATCATGGTCGACAGGGCAAACAGCCAGACCGCCAACAGCACCATCCAGAACCCGTACCCTGGAATTGCACTGTCAAAAGCCATGGCCGTGAGCGTGGCGCCGGGATAATTCACATACAGGCCGCCATCGGTGTGCTGGGGTGGGCTGTCGGTCTCCAGGCTCCGCCAGCTGCTCACCCAGAACTCACCGTCACGCTCTTCAACCTCACCCATCAGGCGGTGGCGGTTATTGCCGCGACGCTCGCTGTGATCGGCCTCGACCACCACAAACACATCCTCGCCGCCCCGCAATTCCACATCACCCTGGATCTCGGGGACCCTGATCGGCTCAAGGCTCCAGCGCGGTGCCTCGCCCTCGGCGGCCACCATCACGAACTCCGGTTCGGGATCGAACTGCATTTGAGCATCCCGATTCCAGATCCCCGTGGACAGGATGACCAGGGCAGTGATGGTGCAGACCACGATGGTATCGATGAATGGGCCCATGGCACCCACCAGGCCTTCGCGGACCGGTTCCTTGGTTCGGGCAGCGGCGTAGGCGATCGGCGCCGAGCCCTGACCCGCCTCCGAAGAGAAGAAGGCCCGCTGCATGCCGATCAGCACCGCCATGCCGACACTGCCCCCGATAAAGGCATTGACGGCCTCGTGGGGCGAGAAGGCGTGAACCACGATCATCCGCAGCAAGCCGGGGATGTCGACGAAATTCATGCCCAGGACGATGAAGCCGGAAATCAGGTAAACCACCACCATGATGGGTACCAGGTTGGCGGCCACCGCGCCGATCCGTTTCACGCCCCCGATGATCACCAGGCCCACCAGGGTGGCCAGGATGAGGCCGGTAATCCAGGTGGGAACACCAAACTGGGCATTGGTGATTTCCGCCACATTGAAGGCCTGGAACATATTGCCGCCGGTGGTGGTGGAAATCAGCAGGGTGATACAGAACAGCGCGCCGATGGTTTTACCGAGCCAGGCCCAGTTGGGCTTCCAGTCGGCCACTGCGCGGGAAACCACCCACATGGGACCGCCGTGGGGATTGTCCGGATCATCCATATTGCGGTAGAGCATGGACAGGACCACCTCGGTGAGCTTGATGCCCATGCCGACGATGCCGATGACCCACATCCAGAAGATCGCGCCAGGACCGCCCAGCGTGACCGCCAGTGCCACACCGGCAATATTGCCGAGACCCACTGTGGCGGAAAGCACGGCTGAGAGTGCCTGGAAATGGCTGAGTGCGCCTTTCTCGTCGCGGTCATCGTAGCGACCGGAGAGCACGGCCGGGCCGTGTGTCAGTGCCCGATACTGGGAAAAACCACTCCAGACGGTGTAGAGAATACCAGTGGCCAGCAGCGTGAAGAGCACATAGTCGTGCCACATCACGTCACCGATGCTGGCCATGACTGCATTGAAGGTTTCCATTATGACCCCCGCAGGTCGGATGAGCGGGCCCCGCAGGCACCCGCGTGATTGACTTCAACAGGGCCCGGGACAGGCACGGGCCGATTCATGACAGCGCAACATGATGGCGACAACTGGCCGCCCTCGCAAGTTGCGGAGACACAACAGGCCCAAACCGCACTTGTTTTGGGCTACGAACACCATGAATATCATCGTGAGCATGACGCGCGGCAAAATCGATTGCACAAAAAAGCCGGGCGCTTGGCCCGGCTTATCAACTGCAACGATGGCGCTCGGAATCAGCGTTCCACAATCGCCGTCACGCCCATACCACCCGCCGTGCACACAGACAGCAGCACCCGGCCACTGCCCTTTTCCTTCAGCAACTTGGCGGCACTGGCAAGCACCCGTGCCCCGGTCGCTGCGAAAGGATGGCCCAGGGCGACGCTGCCACCCTTGACGTTGAGCTTGCTACGGTCGATCTCGCCCAGGGGCTGATCCAGACCCAACTTGTCCTTGCAGAACTCGGCCGATTCCCAGGCCTTGAGGGTACAAAGCGTCTGGGCGGCGAATGCCTCGTGGATCTCGTAATAGTCAAAATCCTGCAGGCTGAGACCATTGCGCGCCAACAGCCGGGGCACGGCCAGGGCGGGCGCCATCAATAGCCCTTCACCCTTGACGAAATCCAGTGCGGCCACTTCCACATCCTTGAGATAGGCCATTGGCTCCATCCCCTGTTCCTTGGCCCAGTCCTCGGAGGCCAACAGAACCGCCGCCGCCCCATCGGTCAGGGGTGTCGAGTTGGCCGCGGTCAGCGTTCCCTTGCCAGACTTGCGATCGAAGGCCGGCTTCAGAGTCGCCATCTTCTCCAAGGAGCTGTCCGGGCGGACGTTATTGTCCCGGTCGGCATTGCGGAAGGGAGTGACCAGGTCATCAAAGAAACCTTCTTCCCAGGCCTTGGCCGCCTTCTGGTGGCTTTCCAGCGCCAGCTCATCCTGCTCGCGCTGGCTCAGGCCCCATTCCTGGGCCATCAACTCGCAATGTTCACCCATGCCCTTGCCGGTGCGCGGCTCGCCCACACCCGGGAAGGCAGGTTTCAGATGCCTGGGCCGCAGCTTGAGCAGCGCTTTCAGGCGCTGTCCACCGCTGCGGGCAAAGCGCATCTCCATCAGAATCCGGCGATAATCGTCTCTGACCGTCACCGGCACATCGCTGGCGGTGTCGGTACCGGCGGCAATCCCCGCTTCGATCTGACCGGCCGCAATCTTAAGCCCAATCAGGTTGGCTGCTTCCAGGCTGGTCCCGCAGGCCCGCGTGACGTCGAAACCGGGCGTTTCCGGATCCAGGTCCGTGCCCAGAACCGTTTCACGCGCCAGGTTCCAGTCCCGGGAGTGCTTCAGGACCGCGCCCAGACTGACGTCGCCCAGGCGAACGCCCTTGAGACTACAACGCTCAACCAGGCCCTGGACGGCCGCCGTGGCCATCTCCTGATTGCTGGCACTGGCGTAATGGGTTCCAACGCGACAGAAGGGGATACGGTTCGCCCCCAGGATCGCGACTCGACGCATGGGCTTGTCGCTCATGACTCAACCTCCGGCTGGCAGATAGGGAAAGGTAATGATGCCCGGATGATGCCACAGCCAAGGCCATTGAGTCGAACGCTTGTTTGAAACGAGGGCCACGCGCGGTCAGCGGGGCCCGGGCCGCCCGTCCCTCACGGGCGACCCGGGACAATCATCGCAGGCTCAACTCAGCGAATCCGGGTCGCGGTATAGGTCGGAGACTGAAAGGCCGTCTGCCGTTCCAGATTGACGTCAAACTCGAATCGCTGGCGCAGCAACACCGGACGAGGCTCGGCATCCTCTGACCATTCAAAGCGCCACTGCCGGAGCGCGGCCTGGACCGCCTCATCGAAGATCCCTTCGGGATCGGCGTTTAGAACCGAGCCGCGCCGAATCATTCCATCCTCGTCCACCACGAAAGCGACCTCCACTTCCGCAGGGCCCGGCTGACGATAGGCGGCCATGGGAATCTGGGGCATGACATGGCGACTCAGGACCAGTGCTGCAATGTCCTCCTCACTCGCGGCCCGACCGCGATCAGATTCCTGCAGCGGATCCAGACCACCATGTAGCAGGACGTGGTAGGCACCCAGTCCAATGGTGTCGCGAATCCGCACGGTCCGCGGCTCCACATCATCCCGCCACTGGAACCGGGAGTGCCGGAAGACCTCGCGAGCACTCTGGATATAACGGCCCGCATTATCCGAATCAACAACCTCAAAGGCTTGAAGACGACCGTTCTCATCCACGACCGCTTCAAAGACGACATAGCTCGGCGCGTCGAGGCCACCGTGATTGCTGGAATACTGCACCACCCCCCGGTCAACACCTTGGAACAAGGCATCCGGCTCCTCGATCAGAGGCAATGCTCGCTGGGATTCCGAGATCATCGGTGTTGGCGTTGTACTGCACTGCCAGGACAGCAGCGCACACAGCAACACGGACATGGTCGTAAGCAAACGAGACATGCTTTCCCCCTCCTTGAAGTTCCATTTCCGGACAATCAGGCGCTCGTCCTCGCCATGATGGCAGCCAGGAAGCCGCACCAGGCAAGTCATCGAGTGAGCCGATGTCCCCACGAAGGAGCGAATCCGCTTCGTTTGAGTCTGCCTAGCCTCGGACGTTATCCACCGCTCTGTCAGACAAGATCAATGGATTCGCTCGGCATCGATTTTTACAGAGTTCCCTTGGGCTCACAAGCCCAATCTTCGCCCGATTGAGGATCCCTTTTTGGTCGGCATCTTCCTCAGACCAACAGGTAGCTCAGCAGGAGTACCGTCATTCCCACCAGGATCGCTGCGCCAATCGCGACCAACGCTGGCCGCCCGCCTTGACTGCGCAACACCGAGACCCGCACACCGAGCCCCAGTGCCGCCATTGCCATGATGAAGAGAAAAGCGCTGAGATGAGCGGCAAGTGACAGCAGTGCCTGCCAGTTTTCCAGCCAGGCGCCCTCAAGCCACAGGTCGCCGGCCGAGCGGACCATGACCATGAGCAGGAACAGCCCGATGAAAAGCGGCGGTTTCGGCAGGCGGCCCGGGCCGTCTCCCGGTTTGCTCGCCAGCATCACTACCAGGGGAATCACCGCCACCATGGACAGATTGCGGAGCAGCTTGCTGACGGTTGCCGCCTCCACGGTCCCCTCCGTCTGGAAGATATTCTCGTGGAAGGCCGCCGCACCCATTACCTGGGCGGTGTCGTGGATGGCACCGCCCAGGGCCAGACCGACCCGGAGGCTATCGCCCAGCAACCACTGGAACAAGGGTGGATAGACCAATGTTGCCGCGAGCCCGAACATCGCTACGCAAGCGATCGCATAGGCAATCTCATCGGCACGCGCTCGCAAGGCCGGTGCCGTTGCCCCAATGGCGGACGCACCACAGATCGCGGTGCCCACGCCAAGCAAGGCCGTCAGCCGGCCGCTGACGCCCAGGATTCGTCCGAGAAGGGCGCTCACGCCGAGACCCACGATGATGGCCCCTAGCACCACGGGCAGCGCTGCCATCCCCGTGGTTGCAAGTTCCGCCAGACTCAGCCTTAGTCCAATCAACACCACCGCCAGCTTCAATAGCGGACCGGCTGCCAAGGCAATGCCACTGCTCCACGTTGGTCGCTGTTGGGCCACGGGGGCGAGCGCCATCCCGGCCAGGATGCCAAGCAGGATCGGGCTGAGCGGCAACCAGGGCAGGCTGGTGCCAAGGATGGCGGTTAACAGCGAAGCCAGCAAGGCGATTGCGAACAGCGGCAGCAGACCCGGCAAACTGGGGGGGAGGGAAACAGACATGATCAAGGCAACCTGGCGACAAAAATTGGCAGCCTATGATAGCGGGACACGCCCGAGGATTCAGGGCGTGGAGTCCTTTGCTGCGTCCCAGCAAAAAGCCCCTGAACCGGAATAACGGCCCAGGGGCGAATTCCGGCTTCTCCAGGGAAATACCCTAGACCCCGGTCTTATCCGAGATTTCCGTCAGTCGCTCGTGAATCTTGAACAGAATAAGCATCAGTTCACAGTAGATCCGCCAGACCAGCAGACCCACGACAATCGCCACCAGTCCTCCCAATACGCTTTGGCTGGTGGCAAACAGGCCACCAAGGACAATGCCGATTACGCCAATCCAGAAGATAATCTGGATAAAGGCAGGGGTTATCATTTTTCGAAAGGTGAGATATTCCTGCATGCAGCCTCCCTAAAGAGCTGACCAAATCATTGTTGAGCGTTTCTGAGCCCGTGCGGCCCATGAGAGATAAGATAGACCACAATCGCCACGCTTGCCGCCCGAGCATTCCTGGGCAGTGCATCGGTCGTTTACACTGCGGCACTAATGGAGTAGAGAACGACGTGAAACGCCAAACACCCACCAGCCAGCCCGGGGCCTCCGATCGGCCCCTTCCTGGACCGCGACTGTTCCTGTTGGGCAGCCTGACGATTCTGCTCGGCCTGCTGGCAAATGACGCCCTTCATGCAGAGGAGCCTCGCCAGGCACGCTGGGTGCTTGAGTTGGGAACCGCTGATTTCCATGCGGTACTCCCCGAGGATGGCGACTGCCCGGATCTGACCGATGGTGAACCCCTCCTGCGTTGCCATCGGCCCCTGAGTTTCAATGGTGATCGGGGTGGCAGCTGGGCCATTGGCGTGGATGTACCACTGATTGCCACTCCCGGTCAGGGCAGTTGGCACCTGGGCGTTCGCCTGGGTCGGCACGGCCCGGCCAATCTCGACGGCGAAATGCCCGACGCCGTCGGCGGCAGGTTGCAGGGACGCCTTGGCAGTGACTACGCACTTCTCCAGCTGCAGAGGGAATTTCCTCGCATCGCCGGCGGTCTTGGTTTTAATATGAATGCTGGCGTCGGCGTTGCCCGCGTGGCTGTACGCGACCTGCAACGTCTTCGAGCAGACCAGCGTTGGCAGGCTGAAGGTGGTGATCGTAGTGGTTATCTATTACGGCTCGGCCTTGGCGTGGACTGGCGCTTCGAAAGTGGTAACACCGTGGGGCTGCTCTGGCAGCATGACGCCCTGGATGGTTACGCAAGCGATTCTGGCGAGGGTCGCTTTTTCGACGGCGAGGACTGGCAGCCACAGTCCTTTGCCGCCGTGCGTGGTGGTTTGGCCCGCCAATCCTTGTCCCTCAAGCTCACCGTCCCTTTTCGCTACTGAATGAGATCCCAATGTATGGCCCGCATGCTGAAAATGCTTCTGCTCCTGCTCACTGGTCTCGCTCTCGTTGCTTGCGCCACGGTGGAGCCGGCGCCCGATGAAGAGGCCGAGCCGGCGACGATGGATGATAGCTGGCACCCCGACCCCATGGCGGAAGCGCGCTATGTCGAGCTGGTGGAGCTGGCACAGCACAGCGCTCGGGATGTGGATTACGCGGAACTCCGTGATGTCTATGTTCGCACCCCCTATTACCAGCCCTATGCCGGCGCCGAGCAGCAGTTCTCCCAGGCCATGTTCGAGGCCCTCGACGATGGCCGCCATCAGCGTGCCCTTGCATTGGCCAGTCGCATTCTCCAGGAGAATTACGTTTCCCTCGATGCCCATTACGTTGCTCGTCAGGTCTATGCAGCCCGCGGTGACCAGCGTCGGCATCAACGCCACGACTACATTCTGCGGGCACTGTTTGCGGCCATCCGCGACAGTGGCAGTGGTGAAAGCCGCCGTGCGGCCTTTCAGGTCATCAGCAGCCGCGAGATTCAAAGCTTTGTCGCCCTCTATGGCTTGAACCTGATCGACAGTGAATTGGAGGCCGACGAGATCGGTACGCATGATCGCGTGACGGCCCGGGACCCTGATTCCAATGAGGAATTCGAGCTCTGGTTCGACATCTCAACCCAATGGCGGCGGGGCTTTGATGGATTCTAGGCCGGTCTCTCGGCATTACTGCTTCGACAGTGGCGCCATAAAGGCTATGCTTGGGTCATGGAGCCGGGCTCGAGCAGCCCCGCAATAAGAGATTGTTGCCAGGCAGGGACGCCCGCGATTCCTTGATCGGAAGCGGGCGTTTTTTTATCCCGGGAGGTCCGCTTGAGAGCCATCGCCATCAGCCTGACGCTACTCTTGCTGCCCTGTCTGGCCCTTGGGTCAGAGCCGGACCCCCGTGCCGAGAAGCGATTCCAGGACTTCGTGCGTGACAGCTGGTCCCTGGAAGCCGGCCTGCCCCAGATTACCGTCAGCGCCATTAGCCAAGGTCCCGAAGGTTATATCTGGGTCGGGACCCAGCAGGGATTGGCCCGCTTCGATGGCGTCCGCTTTCGCACCTGGACGCCCGATCAGGAGCCGGCGCTGCATGGCAGTTTCATCAATGACTTGCATCTGGACAGTCGTGGCCGGCTGTGGATCGGCACTTACAAGGGACTTACGCTGTATCAGGATAGATCCTTTGCTCCGATCACCGGTCCCCTGGCAGCTGACGGTCGACCGCGGGAAATCACCATCCAGGCCATTAGCGAAGCACCCGATGGCCGTATTCTTGTGGGCGCCGACGAAGGTCTTTTCGTGGTTGACGGTGACGGGCTGGAATTGGCGGGCCCGGCTAGTCGACAACCCATTTCCGCCCTGACTCGTCTTGATGACCGCGTCTATATTGGCGGGCTGGGAACCTGGCGCGTGCTTGACGAGGAAGGTTTCGGTAACCGTCATGATTTGCCGGAAGGGATGAGTGCCGCCCGAGTGACTGGCTTTGCCCACCATGCCGGTGGTCTCTGGCTCGGTACCAGTGCGGGACTGCTCCGCCACGACCAGGACGGGACTGTCCATTTTGCCCCCGAAGGCTGGGATCCGGGCGAGCCGGTGGACGCCATTCGCGAGGATTCCCATGACAATCTCTGGGTCGGCACCAACCGGGCCCTGCTACGTCTGCGGGCCGGAAATTTATATGAGCGGATTGACCCGGATCACCCCAACGCCCATCGTCAAATCCAGAGTATTTACCAGGACCACGAAGGCAGTTTATGGCTAGGCAGCTTTCGTGACGGACTGGCTCGCTACTGGCCGGGCTGGGCAGAACGTTTCAATGAACCCCAGGGTCTGCACGAACCCCTGATCTGGAGCATTGCCGACGCCGGTGATGGCGACGTCTGGGTAGGCACCAATGATGGCCTCAGTCTCCTTCGTAACGGCCAATACCAGTTGATCCTGCCGGGCCAGGATCTGCCCCACCCCCATGCCTACACCCTGACCATGGCCGAAGAGGGCCTGTGGATCGGCACCCGCCGTGGCTTGGTGTTAATGGACCCTGAAACCCGGCAAACCCATCGCCCCGATGCCCTTGCGCCACTGGACGCCCACCAGATCAACGGTATTGTCCCGGCCGGGCGACATGGCCGCTATTTCATCGCCACATCCGGCGGACTCTGGCTGTGGGGGGATGATGAGCAACTCCGGCGTATCTCCGAGCGCATCGGCAGTACCATGGTCCGTCAGCTTAAGGTCGAGGAAAACGGCACCCTGCTGGTCGCCACCCAACAGGGCGTCTATGCCGGCTTCCCCGATAACCTGGTCCGACTGGATCACCGCCATGGCCTTGATCCGCAAACCGATTATTCCGCCATCCTTCGACTGGATCGCGACACGGTGGTATTCGCCTCCATCGATAGTGGCTTGTATGTCGGTCGAGACGGTGAGTGGCACCATCTGAATACCGCCGACGGCTTGCCCACCAATGCGGCCTATTTTCTTAGTCATGACGATCAAGGCCATCTTTGGGTGGCCGGTTTTCACGGCCTTTACCGTGCACCGGTGGACGAAATCATTGCCGCCGCCCAAGGGCGAGGTCCGGAGCGCATCGGCGCGGAAATGATCTTGAGCGAAAGCGGCCACCACATCGGCAGCCAGCAAGCCTACTGCTGCAATGGGGCGGGTCACGCCAAGGGCATGTTGCGCGAAGACGGGCTTTGGCTCCCCACACGCGGCGGCGCGGTACGAATACGCCCCGAGGCCATTCACCGCAACCCGGTCCCCCCGCCAATCCGCCTCGAACGGGTACGCTACGGCGACCAGTGGCATGTGCATACCGCGGATGAAACACTGTCCTTGCCCATAGGTCGGCGGGATCTGAATTTCGAATTCACTGCCCTCAGTTTTCAGGACCCACGCAGTGTTCGGATCAATTACCGCCTGCAGGGATACGATGATGATTGGCGGGCCCTGGAAAGCAGCCTCCAGCGCAGCGCGGCCTATACCAACCTGCCGCCCGGCGACTACCAATTCCAGGTCCGAGCCGCGAATAATGCCGGTGTATGGGCCGAGGATTACGCCACACTGGATTTCCATGTTCCCCCCCGCTTTCATGAGACCCTCTGGTTCCAGGCCTTGCCCCTGGTGGCGCTGTTGCTGCTGTTCCTGGCCGGCTATCGCTGGCGGGTTCGCCGCCTGCGCCGCCAGCAACTGCAGCTCCAGCGGGAGGTGGAACAGCGGACCGAGGAATTGCGAGTCACCAATAATCGCCTGGTGGAGGCCAATCGTGCCCTGCGGGACGCCAGCCAGACCGACCCGCTGACCGGCTTGCGCAATCGCCGTTACCTCTATGGCCAGATGACCCGCGACCTTGCCCATTTCGAGCGTCTCCGTGACCGCTTGCCGGAAGGCGACCTCGTCCTTGTCTTTGCCTTGGTGGATGTGGATCACTTCAAACAGGTTAATGACGAGCATGGCCACCGTGCCGGAGACCTGGTCCTGAAACAGTTGGGTGAGCGATTGTCTGCTCTAGTCCGGACCGGGGATTACGTGGTTCGCTGGGGTGGCGAGGAATTCCTGGTGGTGTTCCGTGAAATGGCCCGAACCCACACCGAAAGGATTATTGATCGCCTGCAGCGCAATCTGGTTGAACAGCCCTATCGAATCGATGAGGACAAGAGCAGTCAGGTGAGCGTTTCCATTGGCTATGCCGAGTTTCCCCTGCGTTCGGAGAGCGACTCGGCAAGTCTCAGTTGGGAAGCCATCGTCGATCTGGCTGACTATGCTCTCTATGCCTGCAAGAATCACGGTCGCAACGGCTGGGCCGTGGTCCGGCCGGGCAGCGAAAAGGATCCCATTGAGTTTCTGCGCACGGTGCGCAATGATCTGGAGGCGGCTGTCGAGGATGGTCGTGCCAGCCTGTCCGCCAGTTGGCTGAAGCCACTCAGGCCGGTGCAGGATGACGGCAAGTTCAAGCGTTAAGTCAGAACCATGGCGAAGCTGAAACTCGACCTACATGACATTTTTAACAAGGGTGATCGTATTGAGGCCGCCCTCAATGACATCATCGATGAGGCCGAGCGCAAGCGCATCAAGACGGTGGAAATCATTCCCGGCAAGGGCAGCGGTCAGCTGAAGAAACGCGTCCTCAAGTTCCTGGAGCGCCCGGAGATCAAGCAGCGTTATCACCGAATTGACAAGGATAGCCGCAATTTCGGTCGTCTCTTCGTCTATTTCAAGTTCTGATTCCCATATGGCAAACGGGACTTGTCTTGTTCCCCGTTTGAACCGACACTGTTTCTCATCGTCAAACGACTGTTTGACCCCTGCCGCCACGGCGGGGGTGAGCCCCATGTTCGAGCGCTAGACCAGGGAGAAGCGCCTGTGACCGATACCCCCGCTGATCTGCGAAACAGCCTTTATCGCCGCCATTTCGAGCGCGATAGCTGTGGTTTTGGCCTGGTTGCCGATATGCAGGGCCGGGCATCCAGCTCTCTGGTTCAAGTCGCCGTTCGGGCCCTGGAGCGCCTGACCCATCGTGGCGCGGTCGCCGCTGACCGCAAGACCGGCGATGGCTGCGGATTGTTGTTGCGACGACCAGAGGCCTTTCTCCGCGCCCTTGCCGCTGAGCAGGGTCTGGATCTCGAAGATGGATTTGCCGTCGGCTGCGTGTTTCTGGACCCCCAGGCAGCCGATGCCGGTCGCGCGGCATTGCAGACTGCCCTTGAGGCTCATGGCCTGAGCGCCGCGGGCTGGCGCAAGGTGCCCAGCAATCCCGAGGCCCTTGGCAAGGAAGCGGCTCGCAGTCAGCCGCAGATCGAGCAGGTATTCGTGGATCGGCCGGCGGCGCTCAGTGATCGCCGTTTTCGACTCGCCCTGACCTTCGCCCGTCGTCGCGCCGAAGGAATGATGGCGGACAATCCGTATTTCTACATCCCCAGCCTCTCTCCGGATACCCTTAGCTACAAGGGTCTGGTGATGCCGGCGAATCTCCCGCTGCTCTATCCCGACCTCACCCATCCGGAACTGGCGACTGCCTCGGTGGTCTTCCACCAGCGCTTTTCCACCAACACCCTGCCACAGTGGCGGTTGGCGCAGCCCTTCCGCTACCTCGCTCACAATGGCGAGATCAACACCATCGCGGGCAATCGCGCCTGGGCCAAGGCGCGGGAGCGAATCTGGATACCCCGGGGCGAAGACGGCAAGCCACTCGAGGGCTGGGAAGACATGACCCCCTTCGTGAAAATGGATGGCTCGGATTCCGAAAGCCTGGATAACCTGCTTGAAGTGCTGATTGCCGGCGGCATGGATCTTCCACTCGCCATGCGGGTCCTGATTCCGCCCGCCTGGCAAAACGACGAGACCCGGCCTGCTGACGTTCGCGCCTTCTTCGAGATGGTGGGCATGCATCTGGAGGCCTGGGATGGCCCCGCCGGAGTGGTTCTTTCCGACGGCCGCTACGCGGCCTGCGCCCTGGATCGAAATGGCCTGCGGCCGGCGCGATATTGCCGCACCGACAAGGACATCATCATGCTGGCCTCCGAGGCCGGTGTGATGGACGCCGCGCCCGGCGAGATCGTGGAAAAGGGGCGCCTGGGCCCCGGCCAGATGATCGCCGTCGACACGGCCAAAGGCAGACTGATCTACCCGGACGAGCTGGATCGGGAAATCGCCGCACGCTGGCCGGCTCGACAATGGTTGAAGGACGGTACCACCTGGATCGGCTCCATCCTGGTTGACGAGACGTTGAGCATCGAGCCTCTGGAGGCCGAGGCCCTGGCCCGGGCGGAGAAGCTGTTTGGGCTCAGTTTCGAGGAAAGAGACCACATCCTGCGCCCATTGGCCTTGAATGAGGCAGAAGCCGTCGGGTCCATGGGTGACGATACCCCTCTGCCCATGCTTTCCCGTCGGCAGCGTTCCCTGTACGACGGCTTCCGCCAGCAATTCGCCCAGGTGACCAATCCCCCCATTGATCCCCTGCGGGAACGCCTGGTCATGTCCCTGGAGACTCGTCTGGGGCCGGAACTCAATCCCTTCGAGCCGGGCCCGCGATTGGGTGAAAGGGTGTTGATGGGTTCGCCGGTGCTCTCAACCCGGAAATTTGAACTGATTCGGGCCCTGGATCCGGAGCGCTGGCCTCGTCACGAAATCAACCTCAATGTGGAGCGGGGGCTGGGCCAGAAGGCCGCGGTGGCCCGGCTCACCGAAGAGGCCGAGGCCGCCGTACGGGACGGCGCCCGCATCCTCATTCTCAGTGACCGGGCCATCGCCCGCGATCAGCTACCCGTCCATGCCCTGCTGGCCACCGGGGCGATCAACCGCCGGCTGGTGGAAACGGGTCTCAGGGCCTCGGTCAATCTCGTTGTGGAGACCGCCACGGCGCGGGATCCCCACCATTTTGCCTGCCTGATCGGCTATGGCGCCACCGCCGTGCATCCCTGGCTCGCCTATGAAGTGATCGCCGACATGGTCCGGTCCGGTGAACTCGATCCCCAGAGACGACGGGAGCCGGGCCGAGCCTTTCGCCGCGGCATCCGCAAGGGTCTTTTCAAGATCCTCTCCAAGATGGGTATTTCCACCATCGCCAGTTACCGGGGCGCGGCCCTGTTTGAAATCGTCGGTCTCAATGACGAGGTGGTGGATTGCTGTTTCGCCGGCACCACCAGCCGCATTGGCGGTGTCGGCTTCGCCGATCTCGACCGGGACCAGCGCCAGCTCGCCGACCGGGCCTGGGATAGCCGCGCCCTGCGTGACCAGGGCGGGCTACTGAAATGGATTCATGATGGTGAATACCATGCCTGGAACCCGGCGGTGGTCCACGCCCTGCAGCGAGCGGTAAGGAGCGGCGAATGGTCTGACTGGGAGGCCTTCCAGCAACTGGTCAACGACAGACCGCCCATGGTCCTCCGCGACATGATGCAGCCCAGACAGGCCAGCGAGCCCGTCCCGCTGGAGGAAGTGGAGCCGATTGAAAAGATTCTGCCCCGCTTTGACACGGCCGCCATGTCATTGGGCGCCCTTTCGCCCGAGGCCCATGAAGCATTGGCCATTGCCATGAACCGGATCGGCGGTCGTTCCAACTCCGGGGAAGGGGGCGAGGATGCCGCCCGCTTCCGTGATGAACGCATCTCCAAGATCAAGCAGGTTGCTTCCGGGCGCTTTGGTGTCACCGCCGAATACCTGGTCAATGCCGAGGTGCTGCAAATCAAGATGGCCCAGGGCGCCAAGCCCGGTGAAGGGGGGCAGTTGCCCGGGCATAAGGTCAATCAATTGATCGCCCGCCTGCGCTACGCGCGCCCCGGTGTTGCCCTGATCTCGCCACCCCCCCATCACGATATCTATTCCATCGAGGACCTGGCCCAGCTGATCTTTGATTTAAAGCAGGTCAATCCGGAGGCACTGGTCTCGGTCAAGCTGGTGGCGGCACCCGGGGTGGGTACCATCGCCGCCGGTGTCGCCAAGGCCTATGCCGACCTGATTACCATCGCCGGCTACGATGGGGGTACCGGCGCCAGTCCTCTGACCTCGGTGAAGTACTGCGGTGGCCCCTGGGAAATGGGCATTGCAGAGGTCCAGCAGACCCTGCGGGGCAACGATCTGCGCGGGCGTATCCGCTTGCAGGCCGATGGCGGTTTCAAGACCGGTCTGGACGTGATCAAGGCCGCCTGTCTCGGTGCCGAAAGCTACGGCTTCGGCACTGCTCCCATGATTGCCCTTGGATGTACCTATCTGCGGGTCTGTCACCTCAACAACTGCACCACCGGGGTGGCCACTCAGGACCAGCGACTGCGTGACGCCTTCCGCGGGACGCCGGAGCGAGTGGTCAATTATTTCTGCTTCATTGCCGAGGAAGTCAGGCGGTGGATGGCGGCCATGGGTGTCCGTAGCCTGGACCAGCTTATCGGCCATCCGGAATATCTTGAAAAGATAGCGCCCCAATCCGAGCGCCAACAGGGACTCGATTTGAGTGCCATACTCTCCGACGGTGGCCTGCCGACGACTCGTCCGCGCCGTTGTGAGCAGGAACGTAATCCGCCCTGGGATCGGGGGGAGCTGGCCGAGGAAATGCTCGACGATACCCGTCCGTCCATTGAGGCCAATGCCGGTGGCGAATTCCACTACCGCATCGAGAACTATCACCGTTCCATTGGCGGCCGTCTGGCTGGCGAGATTGCCCGTCACCACGGCAACCAGGGTATGGCCGAGCACCCCCTCAATATCAAGCTGAGCGGCACGGCCGGTCAGAGCTTTGGCGTCTGGAACACCGGTGGTCTTCACCTCACCTTGTCCGGAGAGGCCAACGACTATGTCGGCAAGGGAATGACCGGCGGCCGGATCGTCATTCATCCGCCCGAGGGCAGTGTCATTACGGCCCGGGATTCCGCCATCATCGGCAACACCTGCCTCTATGGGGCCACCGGTGGTGACTTATTCGCCGCCGGCCAGGCGGGTGAGCGTTTTGCCGTGCGCAATTCCGGGGCAACCGCCGTTGTCGAGGGTTGTGGTGACCATGGCTGTGAGTACATGACCGGCGGCGTGGTGGTGGTACTTGGTGAGACAGGACTCAACTTCGGTGCCGGCATGACCGGTGGCTTTGCCTATGTCCTCGATGAACACAGGTACTTCGTTGATCGTTACAACCACGAGCTCATCGATATCCACCGTATTTCACTGGAATACCTGGAGCAGCATGTTCATTACCTTCGCGAGCTGATAGAGCGTCATGTGGAATACACGGGCAGCGAATGGGGCCAGGAAATCCTGGATGATTTCCGCGCCTGGATCGGCCGGTTCTGGCTGGTCAAGCCCAAGGCCGAGGATATTGAATCCCTGCTGGATACCTTGAGCAGCGCCGCGTAAATGAACACCTTGGAAATGAAGCGCTATCGCTACCAACCGGGCATGTCGCCAATCGTCGGGAGCAGAGACAATGGCTAGAAAGGACCCCCTGCATTTCCTGAACGTCCCCAGACAGATGCCGAGAACCACGCCGGCATCCCTGCGGATCCAGGAATTCAAGGAAATTACCGGCCAGTACGATCGAGATCAGGCCTCCGAGCAGGCTGCCCGCTGTATCGACTGCGGCAATCCCTATTGTGAGTGGGAATGTCCGGTGCACAACTATATCCCCCATTGGCTGCGCCTGGTCGAAGACGGCCGCCTGTTCGAGGCCGCCGAACTGTCGCACAAGACCAATTCCCTGCCGGAAATGTGTGGTCGGATCTGCCCCCAGGACAGACTTTGCGAAGGGGCCTGTACCCTCAATGATGGTTATGGGGCGGTTACCATCGGTTCGGTGGAGAAGTACATTACCGATGAGGCCTTCAAACAAGGCTGGCGTCCCACCGTGGATGCTGAGCCCAGTGGTAAACAGGTTGCCGTCATCGGCGCAGGCCCGGCCGGACTGGCCTGTGCCGATGTCCTGATTCGTCATGGTGTCCAGCCGGTGGTTTTCGACCGCTATGCGGAAATTGGTGGTCTGCTGACCTTTGGCATCCCTCCCTTCAAGCTGGAAAAGGATGTGGTGCGTACCCGTCGCGCCGTCATGGAGGAAATGGGCGTTCAGTTCGTGCTCAACACCGAAATCGGCAGTGATGTGAGCATGGAGAAATTGCTTGCCGATTATGATGCCGTGTTCATGGGCATGGGTACCTATCAGGCCGTCACCGGTGGCTTTCCGGGGGAGAGTCTGCCCAATGTGCATCCGGCACTGGATTATCTGATCGGCAATATCCGTCAGGTGGAAGGCTGGGCACAACAGGGGCCGGGCTACATCGATCTCAAGGACAAGCGTGTAGTGGTCCTCGGTGCCGGTGACACCGCCATGGACTGCAACCGCACCGCTATTCGTCAGGGCGCTGCCTCGGTCACTTGTGTCCACCGCCGGGGTGAGGGCCAATTGCGTGGCTCCCGCAAGGAATACAAGAACGCTCGCGAAGAGGGTGTGAAGTTTCTCTTCAATCGACAGCCGGTCGCCATTGTCGAGGCGGATGGCAAGGCTGTCGGGGTTCGTTTCATGCGTACACGACTGACCACGGATGGAGATGGTCAGACCCGCATTGAGCAGGTCGAAGACAGTGAGGAGGTCATCGACGCGGATGCCGTGGTCGTGGCCTTCGGTTTCAGGCCACAGCCGGCTGAATGGTTCAAGGCAAACCGCATCACCGTGCACGAGGATGGCCGTGTGCTCGCGGCACCTCGGGGTCCTTTCTACATGCAGACATCCAATCCGCAGATCTTTGCCGGCGGCGACATGGTTCGGGGCGCTGACCTGGTGGTCACTGCAGTCTATGAGGGGCGTCAGGCCGCCATGGGCATCATTGAATATCTCGGCCTGGGTCGGATCGAGTTGCCGGGTCAACAGCTCGACTATCAAACGGCCGTCTAGAGAAGCATCTGATTACACGACGGTTTTTCAATGGGAAACGGCCTGGCAGGGTTCTCGGCCCTGGTCCAGATTGGCAATGATCTCCAGCAGGTCCTGCCTGAATCGTTCCGCCTCCGGGGGTGGAATCGGCCTGAAGAGTCGAATGCCCTTCTCTGCCCGTTCCCTTTCAATCCGGTTCAACATCCCTTCCGCAATGGCCTTGGCTTCCGCGAAACCCTCGGAATCAAGCTGTCGCCCCATGTGCCCTGGATCAGGATCCTCCATCTCCCGAAGATTCATGGCCACCAGCGGTGCCATGGGACCGTCCAGTTTCACATAGAGTCGCTGATAAGCCACCAGCTGGATCAGGTTCCGCTTTGAACGCTCCGAGGGCGACAAATCGGAATCCGAAGTCAGATGATGCCAGGGCATTTGTAGTACGACACTGGTGTAGCCATTTACCACGGCCTGCCAGAGCCGCTCTTCAGCCGCTTCCCATTTGCCTTTCTCCAACAGGCGCTCGCCGAGTACCAGTTGTGCCTTGGCATCATTGGCATTATCTGACAGCGACGCCAGATCTGTATCCGAATAGGTCGCATAGTCGCCAAAACGCTCTTGTCCCAGTGGCCCGGTGGGATTGATCTCGCCGTAATAGCCATAACCTTCCAACCACTGGCTCAGTGCCCGTTCTTCCATCGGACTGAGATTGGCAATCCAGAGCTCCGACTCATCGAAACAGTCTTGCTCAAGATCATTAGCCTCCATCACGTCCTTCTCTTCCCTGTCCAATGGGACCGACCCGTCTCCATGGGTTTGTTCAATGGCCGACGTTTCTTCAGCCAGTGTTCCATTTTCATCGGCAACTTCCGCTGTTTCATACTTCGGTTCTGACTCGCCGACAGCCACAGGCCACTGCCAGGCCAGACCGGCAAGGAGGAGAATCAACATTGAGCCAATCAATATCCTCTTCATTTACATTCCCTGGGGAAACCAAGCTATCGCTTTGACCTTGCTCGAACTGAAGGAAGCCCTGTATAGAGGTTCCCAGAATTCACCGGAGGCAAGGCGAAACCGGTCTGGACGGACCATCGCTGGGTCGACAGTTACATCTGCAGCAATCTTTGCAAATCAGCAATGATGTCGTCGTGGAACCAGGGGCGCTCGTCCTCAACATCAAGTTCACGCACATGGCGTTCCTGGCGAATAGCCTCATAATGCTCTTCCGCGAGTTCACGGGCCTGTTCAAGCTCCTGTTCATCCACGCCGAGCATGGGATTGTCCGAATAGATATTACTGACTGCCTGGGTGACAGGATCATTCATCAGCATGCCAAGCTCCAGCCAGCCATGCATGGCAATGCGATGCTCGGAGCGCCCTTCCGGGGTGCGTCCGGGTGCAAACATCTGCTGTAGCGAGAGTTGGCTCAAGTGAAAGGTCGCTGCTGAATAACCATGGACGAGAGATTGCTGCAGATGCCTCTCACCCTGTTCAAGGGCGGCCTCTCGGTCCTCGACTTCCTCATCCGCAGGATCAACCAGGCGCCGGCCCAGAATATAGCGTGCCCGGTGGTCCCCATCAGCGGCGACGGACGACAGACGGTCAAGCGGCATCATCCCATACTCGCCAAAGTCCTCTTCGGCGCCGGGACCCTTGGAAATGGGAGCCTTGTACCCTCGCCCCATCAGCCATTGATCGATCTCAAGCTGCCGCTCTTCATCCAGCTCAGTGAACCAAAGGCCTGACTGCCAACCCTCCCCACTCGCCACCAGCGGCAAGCAGATGAATCCAATCAAAAGCAGCAAAACCATTCGCATAGCCTGTTCCCCTCAAGATCATCCCGCAGGCACGGCACACCATCGCCCTCCGGCGGGCAAATCTGTAGCATTGGAAAAACCATTCTGTCAGTCCTGAGCGAGACTGCCAACTAGAGGGATGCCATGAGCCTGCTGGATTCCGACAGCCTGAAGCGTGCCCAGGATCAGGGCAAGGCCGATCACAGGCAGTTTCAGGATATTGGCTATACCCGGATAACTGATCAGATAAAGAAGGTCCCCAAGGGCAGTGTGGTTCTGGAAGATGGCAGCATCATTCCGGGATATCCTTCCATCGCTCGCATTCAGGCCCTTGACCCGGGTCTTTCCAAGCAGTTTGCGGGGCCCTTCTGGGCGGAAGAGAAGATGGACGGCTTCAACATCCGCATCTTCCGGCACGGTGAACAGGTCTATGCCCTGTCACGGGGGGGGTTCATTTGTCCCTTTGCCACTGATCGCATGCTGGATCTCCTTGATGAGGGTATTTTCCAGGATCATCCCGATCTTGTTCTTTGTGCCGAGCTGGTTGGACCCGATAACCCCTACCTGGAGGGGCACTCGCCCCAGGTCCAGGAAGATGTGGGACTGTTTGTCTTCGACATGATGGAAAAGAATCGGGAAGGCTTTCTGACCCAGTCACGGCGGATGGAATTGCTGGATCAATATGCCTTGCCCAGGGCGGAGATATTCGGCCGATTCACCGCCGGGCAGCGCCCCGAGATCGCCGACTTGATCCTGCGCCTGGATGAAGAGGGCAAGGAGGGTCTGGTTCTGAAGCCCGAGGACCAGGGTCAGCGTGCCAAGTATGTGACCGGGCGCTCAAACACATATGATTTCAGCGTTACCGGCCAGGGCCTACTGGATCTTCCCCCGGAGTACTTTACCAACCGTTTGCTGCGCATGGGCCTGTTCATGGCCGAGCACGGCCAGCAGCAGGACCATGAGCGGCTGGCGGAATTGGGTCATGCCTTGATGCTGGGCTTATTTCGCGGCATTGATATCTCACGTCGGCAAAGCCGCGTCGGCTCCCTTTATCGTTGCCGTTTCAATCGGCGCGACAGTGCCGACGCCTTCATCCGGCATATCGAGGAAACCGGTGGTGATCGGGTCAAGGTCTACAAGGGCATGCCGAAGCGCCAGGGTGATTACTGGCTGCTGGAATTCGAGCGTGTGCACCAGCGAATGACCGGCTTTCTGAACCAGGCTCTGCAGGGTGGTCGGCAATTTGACTGACCAATCCCCGTACACAGGGCCACACCCTGTGCGCGGATCGTCTGCTAGGAGCGCTGCGTGCCCAGGTTCTCCATGATGCGGCGCAGATATTCCGGGGTCACCAGTTTCACCCCCACACGATTGGCGAACTTGCGCATGCCCTGGTCGGCGGAGGCCAGCTCTGCATCCAGCTCCATGGCCAATAGCACCACGTCCACGTCCTCCCGAGAATCCAGCAGGCCCTTGCGCATGGCGCTGCGGAAGCGCTCACGCAGCTCGGTGATGATCTCCGGCTCCATGGTCGACAGTTCACCGGCCCGTTTGGTGTGCTCTTCGGCAATACGCAGGCCCCGATCGATCCGCTCGCGGACCTCGTTGATGAACTCATACATCACTTCCGCCGGGATGGTCAGCTGAAAGCGGCGGGGTGAGCGAATCCAGACCTCGGTTTCGAAATCCGCCGCCAGTTCTCCCATCTCACGGACCCGCTGAAACTCTTCATAGACCGACAGAGGCATGTAAAACTCGGTGGGCGTTTCCCGGGCAAGAGACAGGAATACCCGGATGCATTCCATGGGGTCATCGGAAAATTGCGCCATGGTGGTGGGATTGGTGAAGATGCTGGTGTCCAGCACGAATCGGCGCATCATGGTTACTCCCGGCATTCCAGTGTCTTCGCCAAGCTTGGCTTGGGCGCCGCGATAGGTCAATCCCGCTGCAGGCCGGTGGTCGTGCTGTCACGGTGGCCTGATTCTTTGTAAAGTACCCGCTTTTCCCCGGATGAGCAGCACATGTCGGAACAACCGTTAGCTGAAATTACCAAGGCCGTCGAAGCCGGCCGTCTCCAGGAGGCGGTCGCCGCTCTGGCTGAATACCTGCAGGCCGAGCCGGGCGACCCCAATGCCTGGTTTCTGCAAAGCCGGGCCAGTCTGGCACAGGGCAAGCCAGAGGCTGCCTGGCAGGCTGCCCGTCAGGCACTGGCGATCGCGCCAGACAGCCCCAATCTTCGTTACGCGGTGGGTAATCTGGGCCTTCGCCTGGCCCGCTATCCGGAGGCCCTGGATATTCTCGATAAGCTCCCAAGACCGCTGTCGCCCGACCAGCAATACCGCCTGGCCCAGGCCTGTTGGGGGGCCGGCCAATACAAGCAGTCACTGGAGCATTTCGAATACGCCGCGGACAATGCGCCCCAGGTCCACGAGATTTCCATCGCCCTGGCCCGGGCCTATGTCGCCCTGGGGCGGGATGAGCATGCCATCTGGGTGCTGGAACGACTGCCCCTGGGAGACCAGGCCGAGCTGCTGGCGGCGATCTATCGCTTCGATCACGATGACCTGGCGGGCAGTGCCGAGCGCATTCGTGGCGCGGGTAAGGAAGGGGATCCCCTGCGCCAGACCGCACTGGCCGGGATTGCCCTGCTTCAGGGCGACGACGCCGGGGCCGAGGCCCTGATCCGGGACCTGCCCGACGGCGGGGGATGGCCGGCCCGTGTGGAGTCAATGCGCTATGCCCGGGACCATGGTCCCGATGCCCGCTGGTTTACCACTCCGGTGCCCATGCTGGAAACGGGCCTGGCCGCCCAGGCGGAAGATGGGCTGATCCTGGAGTTCGGTGTTCAGTATGGGCGCAGCCTGAACCAGATTGCGGTTCGGAGCCAGGGCACGGTTCACGGTTTTGATAGCTTCCAGGGCCTGCCGGACAGCGAGGGTGTCTTTCGGGCCGGCAGCCAGGCGGCGCCGGGCGGGCCGACGCATCTGGCCAACAATGCCCGTCTGTATACCGGGCTTTTCCAGCAGACCCTGCCCGCGTTTCTGGCCGAGACCGACGGTCTGCTGAGCTTCGTTCACATGGACTGCGCCCTGGCCAGCTCCACCGAACAGGTGCTGGAGCTGCTCAAGCCCCGAATGCAGTCCGGCACCGTGCTCTTGTTCGGTGATTATCTGGCCTACCCCGGCTGGCAGGATGGTCAGTATCGGGCCTGGCAACGCTTTGCCGACGCGGCGGGTATCCGCTACGAATACCTGGGTTTTTCCCCGATCACCGAGACCAGGGCCCTGCTGCGCATCACCGGAATCAGCGCCTGATCCGGCCCGGCTCTCCACACGCAGGGCGAGCCGGGCCGGTTTCCCTGGCCTAGTCTTCGGCCCGATAGACGATCTCACCACCAATCACGGTCATGGTGACGGTGGTTTCGAGAATCTCGGCAGTTTCAATCTGCATGATGTCATCGGCGAAGACCGTGAAGTCGGCGTACTTCTCCGCTTCGATCGTGCCGCGCACATCCTCCTCGAAGGCTGCCTTGGCCGGCCACAGGGTGAACATCTTGAGCGCCTCTTCCCGGCTGACGGCCTGTTCAGGGTACCAGTGCTCGTCCTGATGGCCCTGCAGGTCGCGACGACTGACGGCGGCATAGAACTCGATTCGGGGATCGCCCATTTCCACCGGCGCATCGGATCCACCGGCGATGGGTACGCCGCTGTCGATCAGATCCCGCCAGGCGTAGGCATGACGCAGTCGTTCGACACCCACCCGACGGTGGGCATAGTGGAGGTCACCAATGGCGTGGGAGGGCTGCATGGAGGGGATCACCCCCAGTTCGGCGAAGCGCGGCAGATCGTCCTCATGCAGTACCTGGGCATGTTCGATCCGCCAGCGGGGCTCGGCGATGCCGCGTTCCTCCGGACCGACCTTGTCGAATACCTCCTCATACAGGTCCAGGGCAAAGCGGTTGCCCCGATCACCGATGGCATGGGTCCAGACCTGAACCCCATTGCGCAGGGCGTCTTCCAGTAGCTCAATCACCTCTTCCCGCTGGAACTGCAGATAGCCCCGGCCATCCCGATCCTCGTAGTCTTCCAGCAGGGCGGCACCACCCGAGCCCAGGGCGCCGTCCGCCGCCAGTTTGACACCCCGCAGGCTGTAGCGGCCCTCATAGAGTCCGGTGACGCCGCCTTCACTGACCAGGCGGCGGGCGTCCTCCCCCGGTCCGCGCAGGGCCTGATTGATCCGCAGCCGCAGACTGCCGTCGGCGAACAGCTCCCGCAGGGTCTCGACTTCCTCAAAATCCCCACTGGCAATATGAACCTGGGTCCAGCCCATGGCCTGACTGCGTTCGGCACCCAGGCGCAGTCGCTCGGCCAGCGGTGCCTCCGGTTCCGGCACATGCTGGGCCACCAACCACTGGGCCCGGCCCAGCAGCATGCCGCTGGGCTGGCCATCCTCGTCGCGCAGGATGTCGCCGCCCTCGGGGATGGCGGTTTCCTCGTCCACCCCGGCCATTTCCAGGGCCATGCTGTTGGCCACACTGCCGTGACCATCGGCCCGGGTCAGCCAGACCGGGTTGTCGGGGGCAATCGCATCCAGATCCTTGCGACCAGGGAAGCTCGGCGGGTCCCAATGGGTCTCCAGCCAGCCGCGGCCAACCACCCATTCACCGTCCTCGCGCTCGTCAACGGCATCGGCGACCGCGTCGAGAAAGCCTTCCAGACTGTCGATGCCGGCCAGGTCCAGGCCCAGCTCCCGCTCACCGATGCCGGCCAGATGGACATGGGCGTCGGCCAGGCCCGGCACCACGGTCGCGCCGCCCAGATCCACCAGACGGGTATCCTCGCCCAGGTGGGCGGCCAGGCCCTCCTGGCTGCCCACCGCCAGGATGCGGTTGCCTCGAATGGCGATTGCCTCGGCCCGGGGCTGATCGGGATCAAGGGTGTGGATGTTGCCATTGATCAGCATCTTGTCCGCCCGCGGTTGATCGGCCTCGCAAGCCAGCAGTGCGAACACCGCGGCCAGACTCAATGCAGCAATGCTTCGTGGCATTCCCTTCATGATTGTCTCCCCTGTCGGATACGGCAACAGCGCGCAGTCTAGCAAGACACTGGCCACCGCGCGCGGATCAAGGCTGTCATCCGGGAGTCAGTCTGGCGATAATGCCCGGTCCGGAAACCATTGTTGGAAGTGGAAATGAGCGATTCCGCCCTGGACAGATTGGAATGCGGCCATTGCGCGGCCCCGGCCCCCACGGATCAACTGATCGGGACCTGCCGGGCCTGTGGCGGGCCATTGCTCGCGGTCTATGACACCGCCCGTGCCCGTGCCGATCGGATTCCCGATGCCGGCCGAGGCCTGTGGCGGTGGGCGGGCCTGCTTCCGGTGCCCGAGGCGGGGCGCTTCGAGCTGGGGGCCGGTGATACCCCCCTGTTGCCCACAGGTATCGGTGAATGGCTGAACAGCGGCCCCACCTGGATCAAGGATGAGTCGGCCAATCCCACTGCCAGTTTCAAGGCCCGGGGCATGGCCGTGGCCATCGGTCGGGCCAAGGCCCTGGGTGCCGGCAGTCTGGTGGTGCCCAGTGCCGGCAACGCCGCCTGTGCGGCGGCGGCCTACGCTGCCCGGGCCGGACTGCCCCTGACCGTATTCATGCCCGCGGATGTGCCCCGCTCCTTCCAGGTCGAGGCCCGTGCCCACGCAGCCCGCGTGGAGCTGGTGGACGGACTGATTGATGACTGTGGCCAGCGCGCCCAGGCCATGGCCGACCGTGACGGCAGCTTCAATCTCGCCACCTTCCGAGAGCCGGGCCGCGTGGAGGGCAAGAAGACCATGGGCTTCGAGATTGCCGAGCAGATGGGCTGGCGATTGCCCGAGGTGATCATCTATCCCACCGGTGGCGGCACCGGCATCGTCGCCTTGTGGAAGGCATTCAATGAACTGGAATCCCTGGGCCTGATCGGCCCTGAACGGCCCCGCCTGGTCATGGTCCAGTCCGCCGGCTGTGCGCCCCTGGTCAGGGCCTTCGACGTGGGCGCCGACCAGGCCGACCCCTGGCCGGCGGGCGCGACCTGCGCCGACGGTCTGCGGGTGCCGCGCAGTTTCGGCGATCGCCTGGTACTCGATGCCATGCGTCGCAGCCGTGGCCGCGCCCTGACCGTCAGCGATGCAGAAATGCTGGAATATGCTCGCCTGATGGCATCCCGGCTCGGCCTCTTCCCCTGCCCGGAAGGGGCGGCCTGCCTGGCCGCCCAGGTCCGGCTGGTGGAGGAAGGCTGGATCGGCGCTGACGAGCGGGTGGTGCTGTTCAACACCGGCAGCCCCCTCAAGTATCTTCATCTGTGGCCCAACAGTACGCATCCGGAACACACGGCTGACAGTGACAGAAGGATATTCGCCCATGACTGACTGCCCGCAGCGAGCCGAGGAGACCTATGCCGTCAGTCGCTGGAGTGAGGGCTATTGCCGGGTCGACGGGCAGGGCAGGCTGCGTGTGCATCCGGATCGGGACGGTCCCGGGGTGGCGTTGGTGGATGTGGTTCGGCGACTGCCACAGGCCGGTCTGCAGTTACCGGTGCTGTTGCGCTTCCGGGGTATTCTGCGCGATCGGGTGGATGCCCTCTGCCAGGCCTTTGTCTCTGCCTGCGAACACGATGGCTATCGTGGTCGCTACACCGCTGTCTATCCCATCAAGGTCAATCAGCAGCGGGCGGTGGTGGAGGAAATCGTCGCCCATGGCGGTGCCCGTGTCGGTCTGGAGGCCGGCTCGAAGCCTGAATTGATGGCGGTGCTGGGCCTGGCCCCCGATGAGGCGGTGATTGTCTGCAATGGCTACAAGGACCGTGACTACCTGCGGCTGGCCCTGATCGGCGAGACGCTTGGTCATCGCGTCTACATCGTGATCGAGAAGCTTTCCGAAGTACGCCTTCTGGTGGACGAAGCCCGCAAGCTGGGGGTCCGCCCCCGCATCGGCATGCGCATTCGACTGGCCAGTGTGGGCAGCGGCAACTGGCAGAACACCGGTGGCGAGAAGTCCAAGTTCGGACTCTCCGCCGGCCAGATCCTGGCCGCCATCGAGGAGCTGGAGGCAGCCGGCATGGCCGACAGCGTGGAGCTCTTGCATTTCCATCTCGGTTCCCAGCTTGCCAACATCCGGGATATTCAACGGGGCCTGCGCGAGGCGGCCCGCTTCTATGCCGAACTCCACGCCCGCGGCATTGGAATCAAGGTGATGGATGTGGGTGGTGGCCTGGGGGTGGATTACGAAGGCACGGCCTCACGCAGCTATTGCTCGATCAACTACAGCATCCAGCAATATGCCCAGGCCATTGTCCGCAGTCTCTGGGAGGTCTGTGAAGAACAGGCCCTGCCTCACCCGGACATCATTAGTGAATCCGGCCGGGCCCTGACCGCGCATCATGCCGTGCTGGTGACCAATGTGGTGGACGTGGAATCCCCACCCGCAACAGCGCCCGCTGAACCGGAGCCGAAGGCGCCCCTGATTCTGCATGATCTCTGGGAGCTTTATCGGGAGGGCGATCACCGCCCGCCGGTGGAGGTCTATCACGATGCCCTGCACTGGCTGTCGGAAAGTCAGGCCATGCACACCCATGGGGTGATCGATCTGGCCCAACGGGCTCAGGCCGAGGCCCTCTACCAGGCTGTCTGCCGCCGCGTCCGTGCTCGATTGCGGCCCAGCGTGCGCCATCACCGCGCCATTATCGACGAGCTCAACGAGAAACTGGCTCACCGCCTGTTCTGTAACTTCTCCCTGTTCCAATCCCTGCCGGACGTCTGGGCCATTCAGCAGGTCTTTCCCATCATGCCCTTGGCCAAGCTGGATCAGGACCTGGACACCCGGGTGGTGCTAAGGGACCTGACCTGTGACTCCGATGGCCGGATTGATCTCTATGTGGAGGGTGAAGGCCTGGAGGCGACCCTGCCCTTCCCGCCACTGAGCGGTGACGGCCGTGACCTGGTGGGATTCTTCATGGTGGGGGCTTATCAGGAGATTCTGGGCGATATGCACAATCTGTTCGGTGACACCGATTCGGTGGATGTGGACACCGACCCCGAGGCCCCGGACGGCTTTTCCCTCTCTGATCCCGAAAAGGGGGATCGCGCGGACGAACTGCTTCGCTATGTGCATTTTCGCCCCGAAGAGCTGGCCGAGCGTTTCCGTGCCAAGATTGAGCGGGCCGCCCCCGAGCGGGCGGATGAGCTCCAGGCCATCCTCGAGCGGGGACTGCGTGCCTATACCTATCTCGCCACCCCGGTCGAACAGGATAGCGATCCTGCCAATGGAGGCATGTCATGAGTCAGAACCTCGCCGCCTTCGCCGGTCTTGGCAGCATGGGCCGTCCCATGGCCGCCAATATTCAGGCCAAGGGGCTGCTGGCGGCGGTGTGGAACCGCAGTCCCGGGCCCGCCGAGGCGTTCAGCCAGGCCCATGGCCTTCCCCGGGCCGATGATCCCGCTCACCTGGCCCGCCAGGCCAATATCCTGGTCCTGTGCGTTTCCGCCGACGAGGATGTTCTGGCCGTGGTGGACGCCATGCTGCCGGTCCTTGGCCGGGATCATGTGGTGGTGGACTGCTCCACGGTGCGACCCGAGACCGCCAGGCGCATTGCTCAAATGCTCAGCGAAGTGGGCGCAGGCTTCCTGGATGCCCCGGTCAGTGGTGGCACCGAGGGTGCCGAGCAGGGCAGTCTGTCAATGATGATTGGCGGGCGTTGTGAAGACCTGGCCCGCGCTCGTCCAATCCTGGAGGCGATGGCGGGCCGTCTGGTCCACATGGGGCCGGCGGGCAGCGGTCAGGCCACCAAGGCGGTCAATCAGGTTGCCGTTGCCGGCGTCAATCAGGCGGTTGCCGATGCCATGGCATTGGCAAAGAGTCAGGGCCTGGACCTGGACCAGGTGATCCAGGCCCTCTCCGGAGGGGCCGCCGATAGCTGGTTTCTGCAGAAACGGGCACCCAATATGCGCGATGGCGTCTATCCTCTGGGGTTCAGGCTGAGTCTGCATGACAAGGACCTGGCCATTTGCCAGAGCCTGACCGAGGCCATGGGGGTGCGACTGCCGATCATCGAGATGACGCGCCTGCATTACCGAAGGCTCATCGAGGCGGGTCATGGCGACGAGGATGTATCGTCCCTGTTCCGACTCAAGCTGGAACAACTGGAAGAAGGGGAGCAGCGTGGCGGAGACGACGCCGAGCAGCAGCAATAAGCAGGACCCGAACGGCAACACGGGTTTTCTGCCCGATTTTTGTGCCCCCCCGATTCTGTTGCTGCTGGTCCTCGCAGCGCAGTTGCTTGCCTTCCTGCTGGCCCTGGCGCGCAGCCAGTTCGGGCAGGCCTTCTGGGTCGATCTGGGGGTGATTTCCCTGTTTCTGCAGTGGATCGCGCTGGTGAGTGCCGCCGTGATCTGTGCCCTGCGGGCTCCCCTGGGCCGGCTCCCGCGCCATGTGTCGGCCGCTCTCGCTTATCTGGCCCTGGTCACAACCACCTTCCTGCTCTCCCTGTTGGCCTGGTTTCTGGCCGAGTGGTCAGGTCTTGGCGGGGAGTGGACGCCTGACAGTCCCTGGTTCTTCCTGCTGCGCAATACCGCCATCAGCGCCATCGTCAGTGCCGTGGCCCTGCGCTATTTCTACATCCAGTACCAGTGGAAACACAACATCCAGCGCGAGGCAGAAGCCCGGGTGGAGGCCCTGCAGGCCCGGATCCGCCCCCATTTTCTCTTCAACAGCCTCAATACCGTGGCTGCCTTGATTGCCGTGCGGCCGGAGATCGCCGAGCGAGCCGTGGAGGATTTGTCCGATCTTTTCCGCGCCAGCCTGAGCGATGCCGGTGACGGTGTTACGCTCAAGGAGGAAATGGAGTTGGCGGAGCGCTATCTTCATCTGGAGGCTCTGCGTTTGGATGAGCGCCTCAAGTTGCACTGGGATGTGCCGGAATCGGCCGTGGAGCGCGTGCGGGTTCCCCGGCTGATTATCCAGCCACTGGTGGAGAATGCGGTCTATCATGGGATAGAGACCCGACCGGAAGGTGGCGATGTGGAAGTCGTGGCACGCGGGCATGAAGACCATGTGGAGATAACCATCCGCAATCCCCTGCCGGACAGCGATGATCGTCCCACGGCCAGAAAGGGTCACCAGATGGCATTGGACAATGTGACGCAACGACTCAAGCTGCGCATGGGGCCAAAGGCCAGTCTGCAAACGGAGCGTGGGGCGGAGGAGTTTCTTACCCGCCTGCGGCTACCAAGAGAGAGCGAGGGGTAATCTGCATGAAAGTGCTGATCGTGGATGACGAGGCCCTGGCCCGCAGTCGCCTCCGCCACCTCATCGAGGGCATGGCGGACTGGGAGGTGGTGGGTGAAGCGGGTAATGGTCGTGACGCGCTGGAAGCCTTTGCCCGCACCGGCGCCGATGTCGTCCTGCTGGATATTCGCATGCCCGGCATGGACGGGCTGAGTGCCGCCCGCAAGCTGGCGGAGCTTGACCGCCCGCCCGCGGTGATATTCACCACGGCCTACGACCGCTTTGCCATGGAAGCATTCGAGGTGCAGGGGGTGGATTACCTTCTCAAACCCATCCGCGCCGACCGTTTGCGTCAGGCCCTGGAGCGGGCCAGCCGGCCTACCCGGGCCCAGCTCGCCGAACTGGAGCTGCAATCCGACAACAAGGACGATGACGGGGGCCGGGCCCATATTCGTGCCCGCATGGGGGATCAGCTTCACCTCATTCCCATCGAAGATGTGTTCTTCTTTCGTGCCGAGCACAAATACGTGGTCGTCCGGCATCGTAATGGCGAGGTCTTGGTGGAAGAGCCCCTCAAGCAACTGGAAGAGGAATTCGGCAGCCGCTTCCAGCGCATCCACCGCAACGCCCTGGTGGCCATTGACCAGGTTTCGAGGCTGGAGAAAGTCGGCCGGGGGCGGTTTCGCTTGTATCTGCGCGATTGCGATGATTGCCTGGAGGTCTCACGCAGAATGCTCCCCGCTGTCCGGGAGAGATTGGGGCTGTAGTACGCCCTGGATGTGGAGCGCCCCCCCTCGCCGTGGTCCCCGTCTCATTCAGTTAGAATATCGCCAAACCCCAACGGACGTCGCCGATGAATCGCCTTCGCATCGCTACCCGCCGCAGCAAACTCGCTCTGTGGCAGGCCCAGTTTGCCGCCGATCAATTGTCCCGGGCACGGCCCGGCCTGGCAGTGGAGCTCGTCCCCCTGTCAACGCGGGGCGATGAGTTTCAGTCGGCACCGCTGTCGGAGATTGGCGGCAAGGGCCTGTTCATCAAGGAACTGGAGCGGGCCATACTGGCGGGAGAGGCGGACATTGCCGTGCATTCGATGAAAGACCTCCCGGCCCACCTGCCGGACGGCCTGCGGGTGCCGGCGGTGCTGGCGCGCCACGATCCTCGGGATGCCTTTATCTCCCATCAATACGCCAGTCCGGCAGACATGCCGGCGGGCAGCGTGCTGGGCACCTCCAGCCTGCGCCGCCAATGCCTGATGAAGCAGCAATATCCCCAACTGACGGTCCGTTTCCTGCGCGGCAATGTCCAGACCCGCCTGGCCAAACTGGATGCCGGTGAATATGACGCTATCATCCTGGCCGCCTCCGGGCTTGATCGCATGGATCTCAATGAGCGAATTCGTCGCCGTTTGAGCCCGGAAGAGTCCCTGCCTTCCGTGGGTCAGGGCACCATCGGTATTGAATGCCGGGAAGACGATCATGAGATCATCGAGTTGCTGCAGGCGGTTAACGATGCCGAGACCTGGACCCGGACAAGTGCCGAGCGTGCCATGAACGCCACGCTGGAAGGCAGTTGCTCGGTGCCGATTGCCGGCTATGCGGAGCTGGACGGGCAGGCATTGCGGATCCGCGGCATGGTGGGCTGGCCGGACGGCAGCCAGGTGGTCCGCGCCGAGCGCCAGGGAGACGCCAGTGAGGCGACTGCACTGGGCGACGCGGTGGGCCGGGAAATATTGGCGGCGGGCGGACGGGAAATCCTCAAGCGCCTGGCCGAGGATCATGGATAGCCCGCTGCACGGTGCCGGCATTCTGGTCACCCGCCCGGCGGCACAGTTGGCGGGCGCCATCCGGGCAGTGGCAGACGCCGGCGGCGACGCCCTGGCCTTTCCCCTCTTGAAGCTGGAGTGGCGCGAACCGGCGGCAGAGGAAACGGCCGCCCTGGCGCAGTTGCAGGAAGACGATTGGTTGCTGCCGGTCAGCCCCGGGGCGGTGGAAGCCCTCGGCCATTGGCTGGCCGGGTGCAGGCCGGCATTGCCCCGCCTGCGTGCCGCCGCCGTGGGCCAGGCCACGGCCGAGGCCCTGCGTGAGCAGGCCTGGCAGGTCTCGGCAACACCCACGGAAGGCGATGGCGCCGCGGCGCTGTTGGCCAGTCCGGATTTCAAGGACCTGGACGGACGCCGCGTTCTGATCTGTCGCGGAGAGGGAGGTCGGCGTGTTCTGGATCAGCAACTCCCGGCCCGGGGCGCGGAGGTGTTGGCCCTGACCCTTTACCGGCGTGCCCCGGCAGAGTCCGATCCGGCTCGGTTGGGGCAATGGCTCAAGGCCTCGCGCCTTCATTGCCTGCTATTGACCAGCGCCAGCAGTCTTGAAGCGCTGCTGGCCCGTCTCGATGCGTCTCTGCTGCCATCGCTTCAGCGCCTGGCGGTGGTGGCCCCCAGTGAGCGTGTGTTAAAAATGGCGGCCGAGGCGGGATTTACGGGTCCGCTGCTTGCCGCGCCCGACGCCAGTGACCGTGCCATGGTGCGAACCGCCGCCGATTGGTGGCAGGGCAACAGGACTGTTTCATGAGCGAGAAAGACGACAAGCCGGAATCCGGGAAGCGAACCGATCAGCGTTCTGCCGCCAGTGCAGGCCGTTCCAGGGGGCGGGCCCGCCAGAGCGCTGGTAACGGCCTGTCCGTCCTGGCCCTGTTGCTGAGTCTGAGTCTGCTGGCGGCGGCCTGGTGGGCCTGGGAGCAGCTTGGTGAGCGTCTCGACCGCCTGGACCAGTTGACCGAGAGCCAGCGGGAGCAGGCGGACCGGCTGGAGCAGCTTGAAAGCCGCACCGCTGAGCTGGCGGGCCTGCCGGATACTGTGGACGATGCCCGTAAAGCCACCGCGGCGGTTGCCTCGACCCAGGCCGAACTGGAGGCGGAGATCAGCCGTCTGGATCAGCGCACCGAAGCGCTGCGCGATTTCGTCGATGCCGGTCGGTCTGCCTGGCGGGTTGCGGAGGTGGAGTATCTCCTGCGTCTGGCGACCACCGAACTGCAACTGGCCGGTCGCCATGACACCGCCATGGCGGCCCTGGAAGCGGCCGACGAGCGTCTGGCGGCCCTTGCCGATCCGGCCCTGACCCCGGTCAGGGAGGCCCTGGCCAGCGACCGAGAACGCCTCCGCGCCACTGCCGACCCGGATGTGACCGGCATGGCGATGACCCTGGCGAGTCTGATCGAGCGTGTCGATCGGCTCAGCTTTCGTCGCGATCAACTGCAGCGTGACCCGGCCGAGCGGCCGCCGGGCGACGACGCCGACGGGCTCTGGGACCGCCTGCGCGAGCGCGGCAGCGGCGTCCTGCGGGAGATGGTGACCATCCGCCACGAGGACATGCCCATCCGGCCCCTGCTGGCCCCGGAGCAGGAATACTTTCTGCGCCGCAATCTGGAGCTGAAACTGGAGAGTGCCCGTCTCGCCCTGCTGCGGGGCCAGCCCGAGACCTGGCGGGCGACCTTGAGCGAGGCCCGGGACTGGCTGGAAAGCTGGTATGACCTGGATGACGATGCCGTCGCGGCCATGGACGAAGAGCTGGCGCGGCTGGCCGAGCAACGCATCGTCAGCGAGCGGCCCGACATCGCCAGGAGTCTTGAGCGCCTGCAGGGCCTCATGGAGGCCCGGGACTGATGCGCCGCCTGCTCTGGTTTCTGCTGATCCTGTTGCTGGCCATCGGTATTGGCCTGCTGCTGCGTCAGGACACCGGTTATGCCCTGATGAGCTGGGCAGGCTGGTCGGTGGAGATGAGCCTGGCCATGTTGGCGGTGTTCCTGCTCCTTGGTCTGACCGTCCTCTATTACCTGCTGCGCTTGCTGCGCGGTCTGTTTCGGATGCCTCGGCGCCTGCGGGCCGGCCTGCGCAGCTGGCGTCGTCGTCGCGCCCGGCGGGCATTGACTCGTGGCCTGATTGATCTGGCCGAAGGCCGCTGGCAGACCGCGGAAAAAACCCTTGGCCGAACCGCCGAGGACAGTGAAACCCCGCTCATCAATTACCTGGTGGCGGCCCGGGCGGCGCAACTGCAAGGGGCCCATCAGCGTCGCGATGTCTATCTCAAGAATGCCTACGAACAGACCCCGTCGGCGACCGTGGCGGTGCTGTTGACCCAGGCGGAACTGCAACTGGCCCACGGCCAGCACGAGCACGCCCTGGCCACCCTGAGGCGGCTGCAGGAATTGTCCCCCGGCCACCGTTTCGGTCTCCGTCTTCTGGCCCGTGCCTACCAGGCGGTGGAGGATTGGGCCTCCTTGCACCAGATCCTGCCCCAATTGCGGCGCCAGGACGTGTTTCGCCGCGAGGAAATGGAGACCATCGAGCGCGATTGCTTTCGTCGTCTGCTACAGCAACGGGGGAGTGAAGGCCGTCACGATGTGGTCGCCGAGCTCTGGCAAAAGGTCCCGCGGCGGCTGCGTCGGGAACAGGGACTGTATCGTGATTACATTCGTGCCCTGCTGGCCACGGATGCCCAGCAGACCGCCGAACGGGCGATTGAGGATTACCTCAAGGCGGAGTGGGATATTGAGCTGGTACTGCTCTATGGCGCGCTTGAAGGTGGCGACCCGGCCCGGCGATTGAAACGGGCCGAGGACTGGCTCCGCTATCACCCGCAAGACCCCAGCCTGCTGCTTAGCCTGGCCCGTCTGTGTGTTCGCAATGAGCTTTGGGGCAAGGCGCGCCAGTATCTGGACCAGAGCCTGACGCTTGAGCCCAGTCCCGACGGCTTCGAGGAATTGGGGCGCCTGTTGGAACATCTGGGAGAGCAGGATCGCGCCGCTACGGCCTATCGGCAGGGCCTGGAGCTGGCTGTGCGACGGCAGGTCGGCGAGCCGGGCACCCAGGCACCCATTGTTCCCTCGCCCCGCTAGGCGGCCATGCAGGCGGAGCAAACCCAACCACCGCTGCTGATCGTTGGCTATGGCTATAGCGGTGATGCCCTAGCCCGCCGATGGCTGACCGCTGGCGGCGCCGTCCTGGGCCTGTCACGAACCCCGCCAAGCGACGCCCCCGAGGGCATGGCGTGGCAGGGCATCGATCTGGATCGACTGCAATCCCCGCCACCGGCCATCCTCCCGGATACCCGCGTGGTCTGGTTGGCCCCGCCGCCCCGGCAGGGCAGAACGGATCCTCGTCTGCTGCAGGGCATGCGCTGGCTGTTGCAGGGCGGACGACCCGAGCGCCTTGTCTATGCCTCCACCACCAGTGTCTATGGCCGTGCCGAGGGCCGGGTAGACGAATCCACCCCCGCCCAACCCAGCAATGATCGTGGCCTTCGTCGGCTCGACGCGGAAAACACCGCGCTGGCACTGGGTCGGGAACAGGGCATGACCGTGGTCCGACTGCGTATTGCAGCGATCTACGGCCCGGGGCGATTGCCCGAGGCCCGCTTGCGGGCCGGCAAGTCGCTGGATCCCATCCTGGCCAGCCGTCCCTCCAACCGAATTCACCGGGACGACCTCGCCGAGGCCTTGTTCCTGGCTGCCCTCCGGGCCCCGGCTGACTCGGTCTACAATGTCAGTGACAATAACCCCATCGCCTTTGGTGACTATCTCGATCTTTGCGCCGATCTGATGGGGTTGCCGCGTCCACCGCGCGCATCCACCGAGGGGGACTCGGCGGCGGGATTTCTGCAGGCCCAGCGAGCGCTTGATGCCAGCCGTCTGCAGCGTGAGCTAGGGCTGCGGCTTCGCTGGCCTGACCCGGCCGTAGCCGTGCCCGCCATCGTTCAATCATCGGCACCAGCCTGAAGCGTTTGAGGGGGTATCTTGGGGGCTAGCAGAGTCATCATAGTGTTGCTGATGCTGGTTGCGCCGCTGTCCGTGTTGGCGGACCTGCCCCCCGAGCCCAACTTCTTTGTCATCGATAGTGATGACGGCCTTCCCCATGACAGCATCGAAGCCTTGCTCCAGGACCGACATGGTTTCATCTGGATTGGTACCCAGGGCGGGCTTGCGCGCTGGGATGGCCACCGTATGCGCCTTTATCGCCACGACCGCCATGACCCCGACAGTCTGCCGGGCAGTCATGTGCGGGATCTGGTGGAAGACCGGGCCGGCAATATCTGGGTCGCCACGCTCAGCGGTGGGGTGGCGCGCATCGATGGCGGCACGGGGCGGGTCGAGCGTGTCGGCCCGGAGCAGGGCCTGGCCGACCCCCATGTCAGTGCCTTGGCGGTGGCCCCGGACGGTGGCATCTGGGCCGCCCACCCGGCGGCCGGCCTGAGCCGAATTGACCCACTCCGAATGACCGCCACGCCTCGGCTCCGTTCCTGGGGTGAGGATAATGACCGCCCCGGTGCCCATGCCCTGGCCGCGGATACCGAGGGCCTGTGGATCGGCAGCGGTCCCGGTCTGGATTTTCTGCCCTGGGGCGCTCATCAAGCCCGCACGGTGGAGCTGCCCAAGGCCGACAGCGACAGCGATTATCGTGGCATCACCAGCATTGCCCTGGGACCCGACCGGGAGGTTCTGGTTGCCGGTGGCGCCGGCCTCTGGCGCGGTTCCCGCGAGGCGAACAGCCTGACTCGGGTTCCCCTGCCCCTGGAGGGCGAGGTCAGCCCCTCGCTGTCGGCCATTGCCCGGCATGAGGACGGCACGATCTGGCTCAGTTCGCGGCATGGTTTGTTCTCCATTCCGCCGGATGGTGAGCCCAGCCACCTGGGGGCTGCGTCGCCCGGGGAGGCGGGTCTGCCTGTCCAGGTCCTGCGCACGGCCCTGATCGACCGCCAGGGCCTGTTATGGCTGGGCAGTGAAGCCGCGGGCTTGATTCGCGCCCTGCCGATACCGCCCGGGCTTGATGTCCATCGACTGCAACACGGCGGCAACACCGTTTCCATCTGGGCCCTGGCTCGCGACGAGCAGCGGAGCTGGGTGGGCACCGAGCGGGACGGGGTGTTGGCGCTGGATGCCGAGGGCCGGCTGCAGCGGGCCTGGCTCTATGACGCGGACCGCGGCCAAGGCGAGAATATCTGGAGTCTGGCGACCGGCGGCCAGGGTGTCTGGGTGGGCACCGACGAGCAGGAGCTCCATCTGATCGCTGACGGCGGCGTCGAGGACCGTTCTGCCCTGTTGGCCGATATCCGACTCAGCCGTTCCGCCGCCCTCTGGGACTTGCTCGAGGACAGTCAGGGCAGGCTGTGGATCAGCACCAATGGCGATGGACTGCACCGCTGGGATCCGGGCAGTGAGGTCGTCAGCGCCTTTCGTGCCGACCAGTCCGAGGAGCATGGATTGGGCAGTGATCGGGTAACCGTGTTGCACGAGGATAGTCGGGGGCGGATCTGGGTCGGGACCGAGGGGGATGGCCTTTATGTCTGGCTCCCGGATCAGCGCCGTTTTCGGCATATCCCCGTTGGACCCCGGGGACTGCCGGGCGGCGTCATCGAGGCTATCCGCCACGATCAACAGGGCCGTGTCTGGGTTGCCACCTATGACGGCGGGGTGGCCCGTCTCAGCCCCGATGGCGAGATCAGAGTCTTCGGTCAGGCCGAGGGCCTGCCCAGCGATGTGGTGGTCGGCCTGGAAGTGGACGCCGAGGACCGGGTCTGGGTGATGACCAGCACCGGGCTGGCTCGAATCGACCCGGACGGACGGCTCGCCCGTCTGGGTGCTGCCCAGGGTCTGCCCGAGCTGACTTTTCATGCCGGTGCCCATGGCCTGGACCCGGCCGGCAGACCCCTGTTCGGGGCAGCCGACGGCATTCTGGTCGTGGACCCGGCGGTGGTGACGGTGCAGGAGGTGGACGCCCCCCTGCGCCTGACCGCGCTGAGGGTAATGGGCGAAGACCGATGGCGGGGTGGTGACAATGATCAGGCGGTCTGGACTGAAGGCTCCCTGCGGCTCGCTCATGAGCAGACCGCCCTGTCGCTGGACTTTGCCTTGCTTGACTACCGCGATCCGCGGTCCCATCAGTACCGCTACCGCTTGCTGGGTCAGGATGATGACTGGCAATACACCGATGCCACCCGGCCCACGGCGACCTATACCAATCTGGACCCTGGTGACTATCGATTTGAGCTGGCGGTGCGCGATGCCAGCGGTGCCTGGCGGGAATTGGATGCGCCCCTGCTGATCGAGCTGCCGGCTGCGCCCTGGCGCCGTCCCGAGGCCATGCTCGCCTATGCCATTTTCACTGTTTTTGCCCTGACCGGCCTGTTCATCCTCTGGCGTCGCCGCGGTTTGCGGGAACGGGCCCTGCAACGAGAGCGGGAGCAGCGCCAATGGATCGAGCAGTTGCACGAGCTTTCCCGTCGTCTCGCCGAGCCGGCCGATCGCAGCCGACTGCTGGATCGTTTCCTCTCCCAGCTTCTGGCCGTGCTGCCCGTGGAAGCGGCAGCCGTCCGCCTGGAACGATACGGCAATCTGCCACCGACCCGGGTGACCCGATCCCGGGAAGGCAAGTCCCCACTCAGCAGCCAGGATGCGGGGGTCATGGCTCTGCCCCTGGAAACGCGACGCCGTCATCTCGGTCAGTTGCATTTACGCCCCCTGGCCGGCCGGCCACTCAAGGCACGGGACCGGGCGGCCGTATCGGCATTCACCGATCAGGCCGCCCAGGCCCTGGATACGGCATTGCTGGTTGCCGAAGCGGATGCCGCCAACCGGGCCAAGACAGCGTTCCTGGCCAAGCTCAGCCACGAGATCCGGACACCGGTGAGTGGCATCCTTGGCCTTGCCGACCTGCTGCTGCGCGAATCACTGGACGAGCGCAGCCGCGATTATGCCCGTGCCATCGCCAGCTCCGGGCGCAGCCTGATGGCCATTCTCAGTGACATTCTCGACAATGCGCGGCTGGAGGCCGGGCGCGTGGAAATCCATCCGGCCCCCTTCGACCTGGTCGCGGCGGTCGAGGATACCGCCGCCCTCCACGCCGGCCAGGCGAGCGCCAAGGGCCTGGCCGTGGTCACGCACATCGATCGTGAGCTGCCGGCCCGTGTGGTCACCGATGAGGTCCGCCTGCGCCAGATCCTCGGCAATCTGCTCAGTAACGCCACCAAGTTCACCACCGAAGGGGCGATTACCGTCGAACTGGATCGCTTTGATGCCGAGCGATTGCGCATGAGCGTTGCCGATACCGGTCCCGGTATGACCGATGAGGCAGTGGAACGCCTGTTCCAGCCCTTTGCCCGTGCCCATGAGGTGGCCCAGGTCGACGGTACGGGGCTCGGCCTGGTCATTTGCCGGGAGCTGGCCCGCTTGATGGGCGGTGAGATCCGTCTCGATACCGAGCCGGGCGCGGGCAGCCGTTTCGAGGTGATCTTTCGGGCCGAAAGTGCCGGCGGCAAACGGGCGCTGACCCGCAGTACGCGGCGGTTCACCATTTTGGCGTCACCAGGACCGGCCGGCAAAATGATTGCGCTTCGCCTGTCCGAGTCCGGCCTGGAGGTCCGCCTGGAAACGGCGCTGGACCGCAACATGCCGGCTGACGAGATCGTCCTGGTCTGCGATGAGCAGGGGCTTTATCCCCGAGAAAAACCGGAATGGCGGCTGGACTGGCCGATCCGGGAGGCGCGTCTGGCGGAATTGCTGGATCGACTCTCGGGTCTTGAGGCGGTTGGAGGGAAAGAAGAGCCGTCCTCAGCGGCTGTCGAATCATCCGCTCAGGGCGCCCGCGTTCTGGTGGCCGAAGACAATCCGGTCAATGCACGCGTGATCAGCGATGTTCTGGAGACGGCCGGCTATCAATTACATCTGGTGGGCGACGGTCGATCCGTACTCGCTGCCGTTCAGGCGTGGCAGCCCGCGGTGGTACTCATGGATCGCCACCTGCCCGATATGGACGGCCTCGCCGCCACCCGCGCCCTGCGTGAACAGGGTTACACCGAGCTGCCGGTGATTGGATTGACGGCCGCCATTTCCAGTGAGGAACACGCCGAATGTCGTCGAGCCGGCATGGATCGGGTGGTCGTCAAGGACGGCAATCCTGGGCCCATGCTTGAGGCATTGCGCCAGGCCCTGCTTGGAGCGCTCAGGGACGACTCCGAGCCGAATCCAGCCACTCGATAATGGGGTCCCACTGCTCCCAATCCTGGTAGCTCATATAGGGCGCCATCTCCCAGACACCGATGCCGCGGTCAAAGGCCCTGACGTAGTTCTGGGTATCCCGCAGGGCGCCGACATAGGGGACCCGTTGGCGCTCGAGAAAACGATAGAGGCTGGCCGTAATGCGGGTATGGTCCTTGACCCGATTACCCACCAGGGCGGTCTTGACCCGATCATAGCGGGCGTTTTCTCGTAATTCCTTGACGAAACGGGTGGCTGCCTCCATGTCCACCGGGGAGGGCAGCACCGGGATCAGCACGGTTTCGGTCCGCCGCAGCAATTCCGTCAATGCCGGGCCGCGCACCCCGGCCGGCGCATCAATGATCAGATAATCCGGCTGTCCCACCCCCTGAAGGCCTTCTTCATGGGCGACCATGCCGCGGATATCCGGCCATTTCTCGTCTCGACGTTCCAGCCAGGCAAGGCTCGACTCCTGGGGATCGAAATCCGCAAGAACCACATCGTGTCCCTCGCTGGCGTAATAGGCGGCAAGATTGGTGGCGAGTGTTGTCTTACCTGAACCACCCTTGGGATTCAGAACCATGATCTGGCGCATGCCGGCTCCTTCGGTCCGTTTCCTCGGTGTGTGTCGCCTGAAGTATAGAAGAACTCGCGGCAAACGTCGGAAGCATCCCCCGAACACCCTCCGCTTGCGACGCTGGAACCGATTGAACCAGCGGCTCGCAAACGCACGGGCTGCTATCATGCGCTCATTCAAGCGACCCAGGGTGCAATGGCATGGAATACAAAGACCTGCGCGATTTCATCGATCAACTGGAACAGCGCGGCCTGCTCAAGCGGATCAGCCATCCGGTGGATCCGAAACTGGAAATGACGGAAATCGGTGATCGCACCCTGCGCGCCGGGGGCCCGGCACTGCTGTTCGAGAATCCCACCGGTCATGACACGCCGGTACTGGCCAATCTCTTCGGCACCACCGAACGCGTGGCCCTGGGCATGGGGGCCGAGTCGATCGAGTCCCTGCGTGAGATCGGGCGCCTGCTGGCCTTTCTCAAGGAGCCGGATCCGCCCAAGGGGATGCGGGACGCATGGGAGAAGCTGCCGATATTCCGCAAGGTCATGAGTATGGCGCCCAAGGTCGTGAAGAAGGCGCCCTGCCAGGATGAGGTCCTGGAAGGCGAGGATGTGGATGTGGGCAAGCTCCCGGTGCAGACCTGCTGGCCCGGCGATGCCGGGCCGCTGATCACCTGGGGCCTGGTTACCACCCGGGGACCGGATGGCGGCCGCCAGAACATGGGCATCTATCGTCAACAGCTGATCGGCCGCAACCGGGTCATCATGCGCTGGCTGGGCCATCGCGGGGGTGCCCTGGATTTTCAGTCCTGGCAGCAGGCCCACCCGGGAGAGCCCTTTCCCATTGCCGTCACCCTGGGGGCTGATCCGGCGACCATCCTGGCCGCCGTGACCCCGGTGCCTGATCGTCTGTCTGAATACGCCTTCGCCGGCCTGCTCCGTGGTGCCCGTACCGAACTGGTCAAATGCCTGGGTTCGGATCTCCAGGTCCCTGCTTCGGCGGAGATCGTGCTGGAAGGCCATATCCATCCCGATGACATGGCCGCCGAAGGCCCCTTCGGTGATCACACCGGCTACTACAACGAAGTCGAGCGCTTTCCGGTCTTTACCATTGCTCGCATCACCCGGCGTAAAGAACCCATCTATCACAGCACTTACACCGGCCGGCCGCCGGATGAACCGGCCGTGCTGGGGGTCGCCCTCAACGAGGTTTTCGTGCCCATCCTACAGAAGACCTTTCCCGAGATCATCGACTTCTACCTGCCGCCGGAGGGTTGCTCCTATCGCATGGCGGTGATCAGCATGAAGAAACAGTATCCGGGCCACGCCAAGCGGGTGATGATGGGAACCTGGTCGTTTCTGCGCCAGTTCATGTACACCAAGTTCGTCATCGTCGTCGACGAGGACGTCAACCCAAGGGACTGGCAGGACGTGATCTGGGCCATGACCACACGCATGGATCCGGCTCGGGATACCGTCATGGTGGAGAACACGCCCATCGACTATCTGGATTTCGCCTCCCCGGTATCCGGACTCGGCTCCAAGATGGGGATGGATGCCACCAGCAAATGGCCTGGAGAGACGCAACGGGAATGGGGTCGGCCAATCCACATGGATGTCGAGACCAAGCAGCGTGTTGATGCCATCTGGGATGAGTTGGGCATCGATTGACGATGACGGCATTGCCGCCGCCTGTACTCGTGGTTGATCCGTTAGTCCTCGAAATCTGACAATTCGAGGGATGCGGATTCTATGTTGTGAGAAGGCCTTTGCGGATTTGCCCGCTGCTCCTTCGCCTGCGCCTGAGGTGTCGACATGGGGATCCCTGCCCCGGATGACAAACTGCGTGCCTGGACCGGCTGCTTGCTGCTGGGGCTTTTGCTGCTTTTGACGGCGATGCCAGTCGCCGCCCGGGCGGCGCAGGCAGATGATATTCAGGCCCGGTTGGCCGCCGTCGAAGACAGGGTGGCCGCTGCCGAGCAGGTCGGCGACTTCCAGCAACTTGCCGAGGCCGAAATCGAGCGTGCCCAGATCAACCAGGAGCTCGAGCGGCCGTCACTGGCACGTCAGGCTTTTCAACGGGCCCTGGATGCCTTTCGCCGCAGCGAGGATCAGGTGGGAGCGCTCGAGGCCCTGACCGGTCTCGGCAATACCCTGACCGATCTGGAGGAATACGATCGTGCCCTGGAAGTTCTCTATGACGCCCTCCGTCTCGCCGATAACCTGGAAAAACCACAGGCTGCCGGTGAACTGGAGGCCCGGATCGGGGAAGTACATTTTCATACCCAGGACCTGGATGCTGCCGAAAATTATTTCCAACGCATGCGGGAGCGCTTCGAGGGCGGTGATTATCAGGAAGGTTATGCCTCGGCCCTGAACAACCTGGCGGTGATCGCCCGCCACCATCAGGATCTGGCGCGCGCCGAAGCGCTCAATCGAGAAAGCCTGGCCATTCGCGAAGCCATTGGCGATAGCGAGGGCATGGCGGCGTCCTACAACAATCTCGCCGTGGTGGCTTGGCTTGAGGGTGAGCTGGCGGAGACCGAGCGCTGGCATCAGCGGGCGCTGGCACTTTACAAGGAGGTGGGCAATCGACGAGGCGAGGCCCGCTCCCTGCATAACCTTGGCTACACCTACATCCTGCAGGAGGATTTCCCAAGGGCGGAAGAATACCTGGCGGCCAGTTGGGAAATCATTGAGGAGATCGATTCCGATAATCTCCGTGTTGGGCATTTCAATCGAATGGCCGAGCTGCATGCCGCTCGCGGTGATTACCCGGCGGCCCTGGAGGCCCGCACCCGCCAGCTGGAGCTGGTGCAGGAACTGCAGGGTGAGCACCGGCAACGCCAGATTGCGGAAATGCGTGCCCTGTTTCAGGCCGATGAAAGGGAACAGGAGATTCGCCTGCTGGAGCAGGAACGCCAGACTCAGCGTGTGGTACGCAATGCCTTGCTCATCGGTGCCCTCGGCCTTGCGCTGATCCTCATCCTGCTGTGGAACCGCTTTCTCATCAAGAGTCGCAGTAACCGGCTCATCGCCGCCCGAAACGATGAACTCAATGCCATGGACCGTCTGGTGGCGGCCCTAAACAATGAGGAAGAGTTCGCCAGTCTGCTCTCCCGCATCCTGGAAGAGGCCACCGACTTTTTCGAGCCGGCTGATCGAGGGGCCTTCATGGTCAGATCGCCGGAAGGCACTTTCTACCCGGCGGTCTGGAAGGGGTTCCGCTACCAGGGCATTCGCAAGGTACGGCTTAGCGAGGCCGAGGCTCGGGCCCGCTACTTGAATGATGCGGAAAGCCTCTGCGAGGGTGTGTATTTGCGTCGTCGGCCCGAAGGCATCCGCGGTCATGAGTCCCTTCAGAAGGAAGACCCCAGTCTCGCCATGCTGGCCATCGCCATCACCATGGATGGGGAAGTGGCCGGCTATCTCATTCTTCAGAGTCAGAAGTATGAAGATGCCTTTAACGTGGCCGACCGGGACAGCTATCGGCGTTTCCGGGAGCATGCGGTTTCCGCCTTCCGGCGGGCACGGCACCTGGAACAGTTGGCCGTTGAAAAGGAAGCTGCTGAACATGCGCGTTGCGAGATGGAGCGGCTGGCGCGCAGCGACAGCCTTACCGCCTTGCCGAATCGGCGCTGCATGCAGGAGCGTCTGGACGACGAGTGGGTAAGGATTCAGCGCAGTCAGCGGCCGGCGGCCCTGATACTGTGCGATATCGATCATTTCAAGCGCATCAACGACAGTCTGGGCCATGAAGCCGGTGATGCGGTCCTGCAAGCCGTGGCCGCTCAATTCCGCGAACGCCTGCGGGCTCAGGACAGTGTCGCCCGCTGGGGTGGCGAGGAATTCCTGATCCTGCTGCCGGAAACCGATACCGCCGGCGCCGTGGAGCTTGCCGAGGCCCTCCGTGCCCGTATTGCCGCCAGCGAGGTGCCTTATCAGGATGACCGGATCGCGGTCAACCTCAGTTTCGGCGTGGCCCCGCTGGACCCCGCTCAGGCGGTGGAAAACAGCATTCGCCGGGCCGATGAAGCCCTGTATGCGGGCAAGCGAGGGGGGCGCAATCGGGTAATTGCGGCGCCGGATTTGCCAGCCGGCGCCTGAGCCGGTGGCAAGCGCAGGGGGTCGGCCCCATAATGGGGCGCAATCGCCCAGCGCAGGAGGATCACGGATGAGTGGATTCAGGAATCCCGACGAGCAAGCCATTGCAGAGCAGTTGAATCGCACCCGCCGCATTGCGGTGGTCGGCCTCTCGCCCAAGGAAGGGCGTCCCAGCCACGGCGTGGGCGCTGCCCTCAAGCGCCTCGGTTTCGAGCTGACCGCTGTGCGGCCCGGCAGCCACGAGGTGATGGGGGTACCCGCAGTGCCCAGCCTTCGGGATCTGAACGGTCCGGTGGATATGGCGGTGGTCTTCCGCCGACCCGAGCATGTGGCCGAGGTGGTGGATGACGCCATCGCCGCCGGTGTGCCCGCGCTCTGGCTGCAGGACGGCGTGATCGACCGGGATGCCGCAAGACGCGCCGTGGATGCCGGCCTGTTTGTGGTCATGGATCGCTGCATCTATCGCGATGGCGTGCCCCTGATGCAGGCCGATGCGAACTGAGGCTGCTTACTTGGCGCGCGATTTTTTCAAAATGCAGGGCCTGGGCAATGACTTCGTCGTCTTCGACGCGGTGGCCAGGCCGGTTTCACTCAGCTCCGAACAGGTTCGCCGGATTGCCCATCGCCGCCTGGGCGTGGGTTGTGACCAGATCCTGGTGCTGGCCGCGCCGCGTGACCGGGACAGCGATTTCTTTTATCAGGTCTTCAACGCCGACGGCAGCGAAGTCAGCCAATGCGGCAATGGGGCCCGTTGCGTGGCGCGCCTGGCGGTAGACGCCGGCCATGCCGCTGACGGCCCCATCCGCCTTGGCACCCGTGGTGGTGTCATGATTGCCGAACTGGCCGGCGAGGCCGGGGTGAAGGTGAATATGGGCCGCCCGGATTTTCGCCCGGGCAGCCTGCCGGCCCGCTTCGATCAGCCCGCCCCGGGCCCGGTTACCCTTGAGCTGGACGAGCAGCTTGTGACGCTGCACCTGGTCTCCATGGGCAATCCCCACGCGGTGATTCGCGTTGAGGATGTTGAGCGGGCGCCGGTGAGCGAGCTGGGCCCGCGCATTGAGAACCACCCGGCCTTTCCCGAGCGGGTCAATGTGGGCTTTTTGGAGGTCCGCGGTCGTGACCGGGCCCGCCTGCGGGTCTGGGAGCGTGGCGCGGGCGAGACCCTGGCCTGTGGCAGCGGCGCCTGTGCCGCCATGGCCGCTGGTCGGCGGGCCGGCTGGTTTGATGAACGGGTGGATATGGGGCTGCAAGGTGGAAATCTCGTGATAAGCTTTGAGGGAGACGGCAGGCCGCTCTGGATGCAGGGCCCGGCCGAGTACGTATTCAAGGGAAGTATTCGGTTATGAGCACAGAGCGCAAACTTGGAAATGATAATTCGATGGCGGCGGATGAAGCGTCGGTCATCGACTACCTCAACAGCCAACCGGATTTCTTCGATCGCCATCCGGAGCTGGTGAGTCGGCTGCGCGTGCCCCACCACAGCGGCGAGGCTGTCTCCCTGGTGGAAAAGCAGGTGGCCGTGCTGCGCCAGCAGAATCGCCAGCTGGAGCGCCGGCTGGTGGACCTGGTGGATGTGGCCCGCAGCAATGACAGTCTGATCGACCGCATGCACCAACTGGCCCTGGCCCTGGTCACCGCCAGCGATCGCCAGGAACTGGTCGCCGGGCTGGACGATGTGCTGAGAAACCGTTTCGACGCCGACGAGGTGATCATCTGCCTGTTTGCCGATCGCTCCGATGACGGCGGCGATTCACCGGCCCGCCTGGTGCATCCGGAGGATCCCGGGCTGTCAGCCTTCCGCAATTTCCTTCGCGGTGGCCGCCCCCAACTGGGCCGTCTGAGCGAGGCCCAGCTCGCCTTTCTCTTCGGCGAGAAGGCCGAGGGTCGGGTGGGCTCGGCTGCCCTGGTACCCCTGGGGGCCGATGCCAGCCAGGGCATGATCGCCATCGGCAGCCGCAACAAGGACCATTTCAGCGCGACCCAGGGAACCCTCTTCCTGGAGCGGATGGCCGACCTGGTGGCCGCCACCCTGGCCCGGCAACCGGCCCCGGGTGAGCGTGGCGTCTGAATCCCGGTCTCCGCTGGCCGGGGACGTTGATGCCTACCTTCACTACATTGCCCATGTGCGTCGGCTTTCGCCCCGCACCCTAAACGCCTATCGCCGCGATCTGGCTGGATTTCTCGACTGGCTGGCTGCCCAGGGCATCACTGGCTGGACGGCGCTCGACAGTCAACATGTTCGCCAGTGGGCCGCTCTCCAGCGTCGCCGGGGCCAGTCCGCGCGCAGTATCCAGCGGCGCCTGTCGGCGGTCCGCAATCTCTGTCGGCATCTGATCCGCGAGCGCCGACTCAGCCACAACCCGGCCGAGCAGGTGACGGCCCCCAAGGCCGGCAAGCGACTTCCGGCCACCCTGGATGCCGATCAGGTTGGGGTTTTGCTGGACATGCCTGCCGACACGGTGCTGGCGCGTCGTGACCGGGCGGTGATGGAGCTGTTCTATGGCGCCGGCCTGCGTCTGGCCGAATTGGCTGGCCTGGATCTGAATCAGATCGATTTTGCCGAGGGCATGGTTCGGGTCACCGGCAAGGGCAGCAAGACCCGCATCGTCCCCATGGGGCGCAAGGCAGCCGATGCCCTTAGGGACTGGCTGCGGGATCGAAGCGCCATGGCCGAGGAAGGTGAGCAGGCGGTCTTTGTCAGCCAGCGCGGGACCCGCCTCAGCCATCGCAATATTCAGGCCCGCATCCGTCACTGGGCCCGGGTCCTGGGGCTGCCCGTCCCTGCCTACCCCCATCTGCTGCGCCATTCCTTTGCCAGCCACTTGCTGGAGTCCAGCGGCGACCTGCGCGCGGTGCAGGAACTGCTCGGCCATGCCGACATCAGTACCACCCAGATCTACACCCACCTTGATTTTCAGCATCTCGCCCGCACATATGACAAGGCGCATCCGCGCGCCCGTCGCCGCAAGCCGCCACAGGCCGTCGACGATCAGGAGTGACCGGGTTTCAGTAGCCGCCATTTCCCGGCATCATCCCCATCCCGGACAAGCAGGAGCCAGCAATGGAGCAGTATCGAGGTACCACCGTACTCAGTGTGCGCCGTGGTGAGCAGGTGGCCATGGCCGGCGATGGCCAGGTTTCCCTGGGCAATACCATCATGAAGGGCAATGCCCGCAAGGTCCGCAAGCTGCACGACAACAAGGTCCTGGCCGGCTTTGCCGGTGGTACCGCCGACGCCTTTACCCTGTTCGAGCGCTTTGAAGGTCAGCTCCAGAAACACAGTGGCAATCTCACCCGGGCGGCGGTGGAACTGGCCAAGGACTGGCGGACCGATCGTGCCCTGCGGCGACTCGAGGCCCTTCTTTGTGTGGCGGACAGGGAGGTCTCGCTGATTATTTCCGGCAATGGCGATGTGATCGAGCCGGAAGAAGGCATCATGGCCATCGGTTCCGGTGGCAGCTTCGCCCAGGCTGCGGCCCGAGCCCTGATGGAAAACACCGACCTGCCCGCCGCCGACGTGGCGCAAAAGTCGCTGGAGATCGCGGCGGATATTTGTGTTTATACCAATCGGAATATCGTGCTTGAAGCGTTGTAGAGCTGCGAGCTTCGAGCTGCGAGCGGCGAGCTGGCCGTGCAGCCCTAAGGACCGTGCCCATGGCGGCGGTTCAGTCAGCGATGAGCGAGTTAGAGAGCACGGCCCCGCGGGCCGGCAGGGCCAGCTCGCCGCTCGCCGCTCGTAGCTCGTAGCTATCCCTCAGAATTCCTGAGAAGACCAGACTGGAACCAGATTCAATCGGAGCCCCGAGATGTCAACAACCCCCCCAATAATGACCCCGCGGGAGATCGTGCAGGAGCTGGACCGGCACATCATTGGTCAGGAACAGGCCAAGCGGGCGGTGGCCATTGCCCTGCGCAATCGCTGGCGGCGGATGAACGTGGATGAAAAACTCCGTCCCGAAATCACCCCCAAGAACATCCTCATGATTGGCCCCACCGGTGTGGGCAAGACCGAGATCGCCCGGCGTCTGGCCAAGCTGGCCGATGCACCCTTCGTGAAAGTGGAGGCCACCAAGTTCACCGAAGTCGGTTATGTGGGCCGGGAAGTGGACTCCATCATCAAGGACCTGGTGGATGCCTCCATCAAGATGACCCGCGAAGCGGCCATGGCCAATGTCCGCCATCGGGCCGAGGTTGCCGCCGAAGAACGGGTTCTGGATGCCCTGCTCCCACCCCCTCGTCCTCAGCCCGGATTCACCAATGAACCGGCCCCGGCACGGGACAGCAGCAGTGGCTCGGAGACGCGGGAGAAGTTCCGCCGCAAGCTGCGCGCCGGTGAACTGGATGAAAGGGAGGTCGAGGTCGAGGTTCAGGCCATGCCGCCCGGCGTTGAAATCATGGCGCCCCCCGGCATGGAAGAAATGACCAGCCAGTTGCAGGGGCTTTTCCAGAACATGGGGCAGGACAAGCGCCGCACGCGAAAGCTGCGCATCGTCGATGCCATGCAGATCCTGACCGAGGAAGAGGCAGCTGCCATGGTCAACGACGAGGAGATCAAGCAGGAAGCGCTGGAGAACGTGGAACAGAACGGCATCGTCTTTCTGGATGAGCTGGACAAGGTCGCCTCAGGCCATGAAAACCGCGGTGGTGCCGACGTCTCCCGAGAGGGGGTGCAGCGGGACCTGCTGCCGCTGGTAGAGGGTGCCGCGGTTTCCACACGCCACGGCACCGTGCGCACCGACCACATTCTTTTCATCGCCTCCGGGGCCTTTCACCTGTCCAAGCCCTCGGACCTGATCCCCGAACTCCAGGGCCGTCTGCCGATTCGGGTCGAACTGGAAGCGCTCAACGCTGAGGATTTCGTGCGCATCCTCACCGAACCGTCCGCCTCCCTGACACGTCAATATCGGGAGCTGTTGCAGACCGAAGGGATCAAGCTCACGTTCAGCGACGATGGCGTCAAGCGGCTGGCGGAGATTGCCTTTCAGGTCAATGAACGCACCGAGAACATCGGTGCCCGTCGTCTGCATACCGTCATGGAAAGGCTGCTCGAGCAACTCAGTTTCGACGCCCCCGACAAGAGTGGACAGACATTCACCATTGACCAGGCTTACGTCGATGACCATCTGGCAGACCTGGCCGTGGACGAGGATCTATCAAGGTATATTCTGTGAGCTTCGAGCTTCGAGCTTCGAGCTTCGAGCTTCGAGCTGGCCGTGCAGTTTGACAGGCCGTGCCGTGACCCCGCCTTGAGCCCGCCGGTGGCTATATGACGCGCACGGCAAGGGAAGGAGCACGGCCAGCTCTGCGCTCGCCGCTCGTAGCTCGTAGCTGGCGAGGCTCGAAGCCGAGCCCTAAACCTCTGGACCCAACTTTTTTGGACGCACCATGACCCAAAGCAACCCCCCAACCCCTCGCCCCACAGACCTGATCTACCACCGCCGGTCCCGGGAACTGGAGGTCAGGTTTCGTTCCGGGGAGGTCTATCGACTGCCTGCCGAATATCTGCGGGTGTTCTCGCCCTCGGCCGAGGTCCGGGGTCATGGTGGGCCCATGATGCTGGTGACCGGCAAGGAAGCGGTCGCCATCGATCGCATCGAGCCGGTGGGTCACTATGCCGTGCGCCTGGTCTTCGATGACGGCCACGACTCCGGCCTCTACACCTGGCAGTTCCTGTTTGAAATGGGCCGTGATTTCGAAAAGAACTGGGCCGACTACAAGCAACGCGTCGAGCGCGCCGCCAGCGGTGGCGTCAAGCGCCATCCTGGTAAGTGAAGCGAAAAAGCTCATAAGATACTTTGCGACCTGAATTAGCCTTGCGGTCGGCACTGCCCAGGTGATCGCCCACAACAGTAGACCTTGGTGCCGGCTGCGATTTGCAAGGCTGTGTGAGGCAGGATGCCGAACCCAGAGCGTACAGGGATGTATCCATAGCGTCCTTGCAAATCGCTGTCGGCATCAAGGTCGGGACACACCCATCACCGAAGCGGAACGGTCCTAAGGCTCACTTGGCCGTTAGCTCCCAATGAAAAGCAAACACACGCAGCAATCGTTTGTGCCGCTCCAGCCTTCCTCAATCACGATCTCCGTACGCGGAAACAGATCCGATCCCGCAAGGATCAAAAGCGAACAGGCTTCGCACCCGAAGCCGACTTCCAACTGCTAGAATGGGCGCCCGAGACAGAGGAGCCGGGTATGGCCGAGCAGGACCGCGCAACGGTGGATTTCGGTTACCAGGAAGTACCGGTGGGTGAGAAGGCCCAGCGGGTGCGGGGCGTGTTCGACTCCGTGGCCGAACGCTACGATGTCATGAATGACCTCATGTCCGGCGGCCTGCACCGAATCTGGAAGCAGTTCACCCTGGCCCGGACCGGATTGCGACCCGGCGACCGGGCCCTGGATTTGGCCGGCGGTACCGGTGACCTCAGTCGGGGCCTGCTCAAGCAGGTGGGCGACAGCGGCGCCGTGGTTCTGTCGGATATCAATGCCAGCATGCTGGGCCGTGGTCGGGATCGCCTGGTGGATGAAGGTGCGGGCGAGAACCTTGCCGTGGTCCAGGCCGATGCCGAGGTCCTGCCCTTCCCGGACCGGCATTTTGACTGCGTCACCATCGGTTTTGGCCTGCGCAATGTCACCCACAAGGACCGCGCCCTGGCGGAAATGCATCGCGTGCTCAAGCCCGGTGGACGGCTGTTGGTGCTGGAATTCTCCCGCCCCAATGACCTGATCAGGCCCTTTTATGACCTGTATTCGTTTCAGGTTTTGCCTCGTCTGGGGCAGTGGGTCGCGGGTGATGCCGACAGTTATCGTTATCTTGCCGAGTCCATTCGCAAGCACCCCGACCAGCCCACGCTCAAGGCCATGATGACGGCCGCCGGCTTCGAGCGGGTGGCGTGGTTTGATCTCACTGGCGGGGTGGTGGCCCTGCATCGCGGCTATCGTCTCTGATTCCGGCACCAGGAAACGCCTGGGGGGCGTCAATGCAAATACCCAACATCCTGCTGACAACACTGGAGCGCTCCATCAACCGCGTCCTGGCCAGCGCGGCCGGCGGTCCCGCTGCCATCCAGGGCCTGGAAGGTCGCGTCATCCAGTTGTACCTTCAAGATCTGGATATTTCGGTCTGGATTGCCTCCAACGGCCGCAGCCTGCGCCTGTCGGCGGTGGATCCCCAGCGGCAGGATCTCAAGCTCTCCGGGCGCGCCCCTGAATTGCTCAAGGCCGCGCTGGAAGGCCGTGCCGGCGGCAGCTTCCCGCGCGAAGTCACCGTCGAGGGCAATATGGAGGCTGCCCGCGAGGTGCAGGCCTTGCTGACTGCGATTGATCCCGATTGGGAAGAAGCCCTGGCGGGGATCACTGGCGACAGCGTGGCCCATGGTCTGGGTCAGGCGACTCGCCAGGTCCTGGCCTGGGGCCGGCAAAGCCGTGACATCCTGGCCCGCAATCTGGCCGAATACCTGCGGGACGAATTGCGGGCCGTGCCGGACCGCAGCGAGGTGGAAGCCTACCTGGACGCCGTGGATCAACTGCGCGAGGATGTGGACCGGCTCACCGCCCGTTTTGACCATTTCGGACAGGGGCGCCGTTCTTGATTCGTCCACGCCATCTCCTGCGTCTGATACATATCCAGTGGGTCCTGCTGCGTCATGGGCTCGATGAAGTCCTGTTCGCCACCCGTGTCTTCAGGCCGTTTCGCTTTTTGCTCTTTCTCGCCCCCTGGCACTGGTTTGGTCGCCGGCGCACGCCGCGGGCGGTGCGTATTCGTCGGGCCCTGGAAGATCTCGGGCCAATCTTCATCAAGTTTGGCCAGATGCTTTCCACCCGGCGCGACCTTCTGCCTCAGGATGTGGCCGATGAACTGGCCCGGCTCCAGGACCGGGTCCCGCCCTTTCCCGGGTCCATGGCCCGGGCCGTGGTGGAACGGGCCTGGGAAGAGCCGGTGGATGCCGTCATTGATCACTTCAATGAAACCCCGCTGGCCTCCGCCTCCATCGCCCAGGTCCATACCGCACAGCTTCGCGATGGCCGGGCCGTGGTCATCAAGGTCCTGCGTCCCGGCATCGAACGTCTCATCCGGCGCGATATCGCCCTGCTCTACCTGATTGCCGGCCTTGCCCAACGTTATTGGAGCGAAGGCCCGAGACTGCGGCCGGTGGAGGTGGTGGCTGAGTACGAGAAGACCATTCTCGACGAGCTCGACCTCATGCGGGAGGCGGCCAATGCCTCTCAGCTGAGACGCAATTTTGAGCGTTCGCCGCTGCTTTACATTCCTGAAGTGGAGTGGCCCCTTTGCCATCCCGATGTGATGGTGATGGAGCGGATCCACGGCATCCCGGTCAGTCGCACCGAGGAGTTGAGAGCCGCCGGCGTGGATATGAAGACATTGTCAGAGCGGGGGGTGGAGATATTTTTCACCCAGGTCTTTCGCGACAATTTCTTCCATGCCGATATGCATCCAGGCAACATCTTCGTCGATGCCACGGATCCCCGGGATCCCCGCTATCTGGCAGTGGATTTCGGCATCGTCGGCACCTTGAGTCCCCGTGACCAGCATTACCTGGCGGAAAACTTTCTCGCCTTCTTCAATCGCGACTATCGCAAGGTCGCGGAACTGCATGTGGAGTCCGGCTGGGTTCCGCCGGAGACCCGGGTGGACGAATTCGAGACCGCCATCCGCACCGTCTGCGAACCCATCTTCGACAAGCCTCTGAAGGAGATCTCCTTCGGCAAACTCCTGTTGCGCCTGTTTCAGGTGGCAAGGCGTTTCCAGATGGAGGTCCAGCCACAACTGGTACTCCTGCAAAAGACCCTGCTGAATATCGAGGGCCTGGGACGGGAACTCTACCCTGACCTGGATCTGTGGCAGACGGCCAAGCCCTTCCTGGAAGACTGGATGCGCCAGCAGATTGGTCCGCGGGCGGTGTTTCGGCGTTTCCGCGATGCCTTACCCGAGCTCGGGGATGCCCTTCATCGTGTCCCCGTACTGGCCGAGCAGGTCCTGAGTCGGATGGAGAGTGGCGAGCTGGATTTCCGCGCCCACAGTCGGCAGTTGACTGAAATACAGCGGGATACCCGCCGCCAGCACCGTGCCACCCGGGCGGTGATCGGTGGTGGCAGCCTGATCGTCGCCGCCGGCTTCAGCCTTGGCAGCCTGCCGGTCTGGGCTAGCCTGGGCGGTGCCGGTCTGGGCGGGCTGTTACTGCTGTTCGGGCTTTATCGAGGCGAGAAATAAGCAGGGAGATTGAGCACGATATGTGGCGACCCAAACCCCGAACCGTTCTTGTTATTGCTGTAATCATGGCGGCGCTGTTTATCCTCGCCCGCGTCGGTACCGCCTGGGGTTGAGTCAGGGCCGTTGCAGGCGGCCTTCAACCTCTTCCCGTTTCTCACGGCCAAGCAACAGCTCGACCAGATGCAGGGCAAAATCCATGGCGGTGCCCGGCCCGCGAGAGGTAATGACCTTGCCGTCCTGGACCACCGCCTCCTCACGGTACTCCCCCACCAGATTATCGGTATGGTCGAGAAAGCCCGGAAAGCTGGTGGCCTTCTTTCCGCGCAGCAGGCCGGCGCTGGCCAGCACCTTGGGCGCGGCGCAGATGGCCCCGGTGAACTTGCCCGACTCCGTCATCTGCTTGAGTAGCTTGATCACCCGCTCGTCTTCCTGGAGATGGCTCGCACCGGGCATGCCACCGGGCAATACCACCATGTCGAAGTCCCTCTCCAGGGCCTCGTCCAGATTCATCTCGATGCCCAAACGAATGCCGTGACTGCCGGTGACGGCGGTGCCGTCGAGCCCGGCAATGCTTACCTCGACACCGGCGCGTCGCAGCAGGTCAATGATGGTGACCGCTTCCAGTTCCTCACAGCCGTCCGCCAGTGGCACCAGCACTTGCTTGCTCATCGCTCGCCCCCTCTGAAAGGACAGGATCGTCCCCGCCTTCAAGCAGGGCCGATGCGTTGATCAATTCCACACCACTTTCGGTTTCCAGCCAGGGCAGCCGTGCCTCCAGCACCTCCAGGGTCTCGGGATAGGGATGGCCAATGACAACGACTTCTCCCCGCTGGTGGGCAATGCGAATGGCTCGGTCCAGGGCCGCTTCAATCTCCGCCGGATCCCGGCTGCGATCCAGGAAGATGTCCCGACGGCCCGCCGGCACGGCGTGTTCACGGGCGACATCATAGGCCACGCTGTGCGGCGTGGTGCGGCTGTCGATGAAAAACAGGCCCGCCTCACGCAACTCCTCCATCAGCCAGGCCATGGCTCCGGGATGGCGGGTGAGCAGGCTGCCCATGTGATTGTTGACGCCCCGAACGCCCGGAACCGACGCCAGGCTGCGGCGGAAGGTCTCGCGGAAAGTGGCCTCATCCATGTCCAGTTCCAGCCGCCCGGGCCCCAAAAGCTGATTATTTTCCTTCGCCTGCAAGGGAAGGTGCAGCATGACTTCCTTGCCGTTCTCGGCACAATCGCTGGCGACCCGCCGGGCATGCGGGGTATGGGGGAGAATGGCGCAGCTCAAGGGCACGGGCAGGTCAACGGCCCGACGATCCAGCAGCAGGCGGTCACCCAGGTCGTCAATGATGACCGCCATGCGGGGCGTCTCCCCGACCGTGAGGCCCGGGAGACAGCTCAGCAGAAATAATACCCAGAGCCTGCTTACGAACCTCACTGGCCTTCCGCCATCCGCTTGCCGTCCATGCCACGGAGGACACGCACGGCGTGCCCCAGGACCTCGTCATCGTCATCAAAGGCCACCGGTTCGGCCGTTTGCCAGGCCTGCCGGGCACGTTCCCCCATGGCAGCCCCTTCCCGTGGCACCGCTTCATCGTCGCGAAAATCCAGGTCCGGATGCACGCCATCCTTTTCGATGGCCCGCCCAAGAGGGGTGACATAGCGTGCCGTGGTCAATTTCATGGCCGCTTCCCCGGACAGGGGCATGATGGTCTGGACCGAGCCCTTGCCAAAGGAAGAGCTGCCCAGGACCGTGGCCCGCCCGTGATCCTGCAGGGCACCGGCAACGATTTCCGAGGCCGAGGCACTGCCCCGGTTGACCAGCACCACGATGGGGGCGCCCAGCATCAGGTCACCCTGGCTGGCTTTGTGACTGAAGCGTGCCGAGCGGGTTCGTCCTTCCGCCGAGACGATCACCCCTTCTTCCAGAAACAGGTCGCTGATTTCCACCGCGCCCCGCAGGATGCCCCCGGGGTTGTTGCGCAGATCAAGCACCAGACCTTCAAGATGGCCGCCGTTCTCGGTGGTCAACTCGGCGATGGCCTCCCTGGCCTGACGCCCCACCTGGTCACGGAAATGACTGACCCGCAGATAGCCGATACCCGGCTCCAGCAGACGGGAACGCACGCTGCGGGTCTGAATACGTTCTCTCACCAGCTCCACATCCCGGGGCGCGTCCTTGTCAGGCGACAGCACGCCGAGGGTAATCGAGCTGCCGGGTTCGCCGCGCATCAGGCGTACCGCCTCATCCAGACTCATGCCCTCGAGGGAATCGCCGTCAACGCTGAGAATCCGGTCACCGGCTTTCAGGCCAGCCCGTTCACCAGGGCTGCCCGCAATCGGAGCGATCACGGTCACCACGCCGTCCTCCTGGGTCACTTCCAGGCCCAGCCCACCGTAGCGGCCGGAGGTGGTGTCCTGCATCTGGCGATACTCCTCGGGATCGAGAAAGCCGGAGTGATCATCCAGGCTGGAGAGCATGCCGCGAATGGCATGCTCCATTAGCTCCTCGTCGTCGATGGGGTCAACATAGCCCTGGCGTACCCGTTCCAGTACTTCCGCCAGCAGCCGCGCCTGCTCATAGGGCAGCTCCGCCTGTCGCTCCCGCTCGGCAAAGACGCCATGGGTGACCGACAACAGGCTTCCCAGCAGAAAGCCGATGGCCAGAACCAGCGCGGTGCGTGTTTTCATCGACATCAGATCCATGGTTGTGCCCTATTTCGGGGAGGCCCAGGCAAGCCCTTGAAAGCCCTGTCCTGATACTAGCAAGTCCACGCTTAATCGGACCACCGCCGCAGGCGCAGGTTTCAGTGCTTGCTGACCGGCGGCGATGATCGACTCGTCAGCGGTTCGCGAGCCAGTTGGCGGGGTTGACCGGATCGCGGCCGTTGCGGATTTCAAAGTACAGGCCGCTGCGATCCTGGCCACCACTGTCGCCAACAGAGGCGATCACATCACCCGGCCGAACCCAGTCGCCCACTTCGTGGTAGACGGCTTCATTATGACCATAAAGGCTCAGATAGCCCTCGCCATGGTCGAGAATCAGGACCAGGCCGTAATGCTGCAGCCAGCCGGAGTAAGCGACGCGGCCATGGGACACGGCCCGCACCTCGCTGCCCCGGTCGGCCTGGATCACCAGCCCGCGCCAGCGCATGCGGCCACCGGCGCGGGAATCCCCAAAGCGGCGCGTGAGTCGGCCGTCCACCGGCCAGGGGAGTTCGCCACGCAATTCGGTAAAGCGCCGGCCACGGTGCAGATCGGAGGGAATGTCTTCCAGTGCATCCTGCAGGGAACGGATCAGCTGCTGCAGTTCGGCCTCGTCCTCTTCCAGCCGGGTCAGTCTCTCGCCCCGGTCCCTGAGTCGGGCCTCGATCTCTGCCACCGCTTCTTCCCGGGATTCCCGGGTTGCTTCCATGGCTTGCAGGGAGTCCCGCTGACGACTGCGGGCCGACGCCAGCTCCTCCAGCGCCTCATCCACTTCCTCGGCCAGGCTGGCAAGGCGGCGGACATGTTCGCCGATCCGTTCAATGCGGGCGCTGCGGGCGCGATTGAGATAGTCGTAATAGACCAGCATGCGACCGAATGCGGCCGGGTCTTCCTGGTTCAGCAGCAGTTTGAGCTGTTCTTCCCGGCCGGTCCGGTAGGCGCCCTGGATCTGTCGTGCCAGGGCCTCCCGTTCGGTGGCGATCTCCTGCTCACGCTCGGCCTTCTCTGACTGCAGATCATCCAGACGGGCTTCGCGAGCGGCAATATCCGATTCGATCCGGCGCAGTTCGCGGCCCAAGCGGTTGACCTCCTCTTCGGCCGCACGCAGGGCTTCACTGGCCTGGTCCCGTTGGCCGCGCTCGGCTTCCAGGTTCTCGCGCAATGACTGGATGCGGGATTGCAGCGCCTCCAGTTCCGCCTGGCGGGCTTCACTGTCGCTCGATTCCTCGGCATGACCGCTCATTGCCAGCCCGAGGCCAAGCAGGCAGCACAGCAGCAAGGCGAGTGAGCGATGGCGATCCATGAAAGGGTCCAGTCGAGTTCGTCCGAGGGTGCAAGATAGGCCCGAAGGGGTCGAGCCCGCAAGCACTCCCGGCGTCTACCCAGCAGACGCTGTCAGGCGATGGTTTCCCGGTCGCTGGATGGAGTGCTAGCGCTTGAGCTCGACCAGGCTGTGGCCGCTCATTTCATCGGGAATGGGCTGGCCCATCAGTGTCAGCATGGTGGGGGCGATGTCACAAAGCCCACCATCGTCCAGCAAACGGCCCTGGCGACCCACATAGACCAGGGGCACCAGATTGGTGGTATGGGCTGTGTGAGCCTGACCGGTTTCGGCATCCGCCATCTTCTCGGCATTGCCGTGGTCGGCGGTGATCAACATCTCGCCACCGGCTGCGCGGATTGCCTTGTGCAGACGGCCGAGGCACTGGTCCAGCGTCTCGATGGCCTGGATTGCCGCTTGCAGATTACCGGTGTGACCCACCATGTCGGCATTGGCGTAGTTGCTGATGATGAAGTCGTACTGGCCCGACTCGATCGCTGCCACCAGCTTGTCGGTCACCTCCGGTGCACTCATCTCCGGCTTGAGATCATAGGTCTTGACCCCCGGTGAGGGCACCAGCACTCGATCCTCGCCCGGATAGGGTTCTTCGCGGCCACCGTTGAGGAAGAAGGTGACGTGGGCATATTTTTCGGTTTCCGCAATGCGAAGCTGGCGCAGACCCAGGGCCGCCCCGTATTCGCCCAGATTGTTCTTCGGCTGGCTGGGGGGGAAGGCCACCGGCAGATCGAAGTCTTCCTGGTACTCGGTGGTGGTGACAAAGCCGGCCAGTGCCAGGCGGCGACGCTGGAAGCCGTCAAAATCCTCGGCGGTGAAGGCCTGGGTCAGCTCACGGGCCCGGTCGGCGCGCCAGTTCATGAAGATCACCGCGTCGTCATCGGCGATCACGCCATCGTCACCGTCGATCCAGGTGGGGCTGAGGAACTCATCGGATTCGTCGCGGGCATAGGCAGCCTCCAACGCCTCGAGGGCGGTGGCCGAGCGATGCTCGCCCTCACCGCTGGTCATCAACTGATAGGCGGCCTGGATTCGGTCCCAGCGCTTGTCCCGGTCCATGGCGTAGAAGCGGCCCACCAGACTGGCGATCCGGCCCCGCCCGACCTCCTGAAACACGGCTTCCAGGGCCTCCAGCGAGGCCTTGGCACTGCGCGGCGGGGTATCGCGACCGTCGAGGATGGCATGCACGAAGATCTTCTCGGCCCCCCGACGAGCGGCCAGGCGCACCATGGCGTGGAGATGGGATTCATGGCTGTGGACGCCGCCGGGAGAGAGCAGCCCCGTGATGTGGACCGCGCCACCGCGCCGGATGGCCTCGTCGACGGCCTGACAATAGGCCGGATTCTCGAAGAAGCTGCCATCGTCGATGGCGGCGCTGATCCGGCCGAATTCCTGCTTGACCACCCGCCCCGCGCCGAGATTGATGTGGCCCACCTCGGAGTTGCCCATCTGCCCCTCCGGCAGGCCCACCCGCGGCCCGGAGGTGTGAATCAGGGTATGCGGGCAGGATTGCTGCAGCTCGTCCCAATTGGGGGTGCGGGCGAGGCTGATGGCGTTGTCTTCGCCATCCGGGGCCTGGCCCCAGCCATCGAGAATGACGAGAAGCACGGGTCTGGGCGTGTCGGCCATGTCGTATCCTGGTCTGATCTTTGCGGGGGCCGCAAGTGTATTGAAATCCGGCCCGATTTGCATCCCGGCGGTCCTGTTCGCGGGGCCCTGCTATAATGCGCGCCCGTTCCCGCCCGGCGACCCTGCAGCGGTCGGCGGGACCGGGCCATGAACATTGCCTGAACGCGCGCAACTGGAGCCGCTCACCACCATGGATAGAGTTCTCGAATTTGCCAGCCATCACCCCATCCTGGTGCTGGCCCTGGTGTCGGTTTTCGCCCTGTTTCTGTTCACCGAATTCCGGCGTCTGTCCCGCCCCTACCGGGAGGTGGAACCCGGTCAGGCGACCCGGCTGATCAATGACGGTGCCGTGGTCGTGGATGTTCGCCAGCCGGATGTCTTCAAACGGGGACATATCGCCGGGGCAGCCAACTATCCCGCCGATCGATTCGATGCCTTTGAGGATGAGCTCAACAAGCGGCTCAAGCAGGCCAAGACCCAGATGGTGCTGCTCTACTGCGAGATGGGCATGACCAGCGCGCGCACCGCCACGCAACTGGCCAAGAAACAGGCGGAACTGGACGTGGTCCACTTAAAGGGCGGCATCACCGCCTGGCAGCGTGAAAACCTGCCCCTGCGCAAGGGTTGAGGCCGGTAACGGTAGCTGGGTGCCGGCGTCTCAATTGACCCACCAGCCGCCAGGAGAGATGTCATGGACCATCCACCCGTATTGATGTACAGCAAGCGTTCCTGCCCCTTCTGTGTTCGTGCCAAGGCACTTTTGCAGTCCAAGGGTGTGGAATTCGAGGAAATCGACCTCATCATTGAACCTGAACGGCGGGATGAGATGATCCGCCGGGCAGGGGCACGGACCGTGCCCCAGATCTTTATCGGCGACCAGCCCATCGGCGGTTATGATGAACTGTCCGCCCTTGAGCGCGACGGTCGCCTGGATCAGTTGCTGGCGGCCTGAACGCCGCCAGCAGGAAATCACCGCCGGGACATCAGTCCCGGCGTTACTTTGAACGCGGGTGATGCACCCGCTTGCTTATGACCGAATCGTGGAGGAAGTATGGCCGAACAGGATAATGCCAATAACGGCGCGGGTGCCCAGGCCAATCAACAGGGCCAGAAATCGCTGCAGATCCAGCGCATTTACGTCAAGGATTTTTCCTTCGAATCCCCCCAGTCGCCTCAGGTCTTCAGCCAGGCCGATTTCCGGCCGGAGTTCAAGATGAATCTGGGCAATCAGGCCCGCCAGGTAGGTGAGGATCTATACGAAGTGGTCCTGACCGTGTCGGTGGAGGCCCGCCAGGATGACAAGCCTGTGTTCCTGGCCGAACTGCACCATGCGGGCCTGTTCACCGTGACCGGTTTCGAAAAGGAAGAGGCCGATGTGGTCCTGGGGTCCTTCTGCCCCGCGCAGCTCTACCCCTATGCCCGAGAGGTGATCACCTCCACGGTCGTCAACGGGGGTTTCCCGGCCCCGCAACTGCAGCCGGTCAATTTTGATCAGCTGTATCAGCGTCAGCGCGAACAGCAGGCCGGAAACGAGGCCCAGCAGGGCGGACAGGCCTGAAGCATGCCCCGCGGCGAAGCCATTGCGGTGCTTGGCGCTGGCGCCTGGGGAACGGCGCTGGCGATTCAGTTGGCACGCAGCGGCCGTGAGGTCCGTTTGTGGGGCCGCGACCGCGGCCACGTCGAGGAAATGCAGGCCGAGGGTGAGAACCGCCGGCGCCTCCCTGGCGCCGCCTTTCCTGCCAGTGTCGAGGCGGTCACTGCCTTCGACCAGGCCCTCGACGGCGTTCGTGATGTGCTGGTGGCCGTACCCAGCAAGGCCTTTCGGGAAATGCTCGAGCACCTGGCCGCGCAGCGGCCGGCCGGCTTGCGGCTGGCCTGGGCCACCAAGGGCTTTGAGCCGGGCAGCGGGCGCCTGATGGAAGCCGTGGTGGGAGAAATCCTCGGAGAGGATCTGCCCATGGCCGTCCTCACCGGCCCCACCTTCGCCGCCGAAGTGGGCCGCGGCCTGCCCACCGCCATGACCGTGGCGGCCGATAACCCGACCTTTGCCGAGGACCTCGCCACCAGCCTGCATGGGCCCCGCTTCCGTGCCTACGTCTCTGATGACCTGATCGGCGCCGAGGTCGGCGGGGCCATGAAGAATGTCATCGCCATTGGCGCGGGCGTCTCCGATGGCCTGGGTTTTGGTGCCAATGCCCGAGTTGCCTTGATTACCCGCGGGCTGGCGGAAATCATGCGCGTGGGCGCGGCCCTGGGCGGCAAGGCGGAGACCCTGACCGGGCTTGCCGGCATGGGCGACCTGGTCTTGACCTGCACCGACGATCAATCCCGCAACCGCCGCTTCGGCCTCGCCCTGGCCGGTGGCAAGACCATTGAACAGGCGCGGGAAGAGATCGGGCTGGTGGAAGGGGCCGTGGCCGTTGCCGAAGTGCTTCGCGTGGCTGGCCAACTCGCCATTGAAACTCCCATCAGTGAACAGATCCATGCCCTGGTCTATGACGGTGTCTCTCCTCGTGAGGCGGCCGAGGCGCTGCTCTCTCGGGATATGAAGCCGGAGTTGTCCTAGCTGGGGGAGATCGCGGATAAATCCGCTCCTACGGCGGCTTCGGCATACGCTATAGGCACCGTGGGAGCGAATTCATTCGCGATTAAGAGCCACCGGATGGCACCAGGGCACAAGCCTGAACCCAACCCTCTGGCCGAATCGAAGGCCACTACCCCCAACCCAGGCGACCACCCATAATCCCAGGCATCAGACAAAACCCACCTGCCGCCAGGCTTCGTAAACGCAGACCGCAACGGCGTTGGAGAGGTTGAGGGAGCGGTTGCCCGGCCGCATGGGCAGTCGCAGTCGGTCGGAAAGGGCTGGGTGGTCAAGCACCTGAGCGGGCAGGCCGCGACTTTCCGGGCCGAACAGGAAGGCATCCCCGCTTTGAAAGCGGGTGTCGTGGAAAGGCTGACTCACCTTGCTCGACAGGGCAAACAGTCGCGCCGGGGCCACGCTGTCGAGAAAGGATTCCAGGTCATCGTGGGCCTCCACCACCGCCCGCTCCCGGTAATCCAGCCCCGCCCGCCGCATCTGCTTGTCGGAGAGCTCGAAACCCAGCGGATGAATCAGGTGCAGCCGGCAGCCGGTGTTGACCGCCAGGCGCATGACATTGCCTGTGTTGGGCGGAATCTCCGGTTCATAAAGTACAATATGAAACACAATTCATCCCCAATGATGGCCTCGGCCCCCGTGGGCCGCCTGCAGACGAGAGTGTAATTGATGAGCGAAACGGCTGAGCAGCGGGTACCCGACGCCCTGAAACTGGACTTCTGCGGTCTCCGCTTCAACTCCCCCCTGGTGCTGTTGTCCGGCTGTGTCGGATTCGGCGAGGAATATACCCGGGTCGCGGGTTTCTCCAATCGGGACGTGGGGGCAATCTGCCTGAAGGGAACCACCGGCGAGGCCCGCCTGGGCAATCCGCCGCACCGGATCTACGAAACCCCCGGCGGCATGCTCAATGCCATCGGGCTCCAGAACCCGGGGGTGGATCATGTGGTGGACAATATCCTGCCGGCGCTGGATTTCGAGGAAACCCGCTTCATCGCCAACGTCTGCGGTTCGACCATCGAGGAGTATGCCCGGGTCGCACTGCGTTTTGATGACTCGCCCATCGATGCCATGGAGATCAACATCTCCTGCCCCAACGTCAAGGAAGGTGGCGTCCAGTTTGGCAATGTCCCGGAAATGTCCGCCCGAGTGGTGGAGGCCTGTCGTCGCGAGACCGACAAGCCGCTGATTACCAAGCTGTCCCCGAACCAGACCGATATTCAGGAAAACGCCCGCCTCTGCATCGAGGCCGGCAGCGATGCCTTTGCGGTGATCAACACCGTCTCCGGCATGGCCATCAATGCCGAGGCACGCCGGCCGGTGATTGGCAATGTCCAGGGCGGGCTGTCCGGCCCGGCGATCAAGCCGATCGCCCTGCTCAAGGTCCACCAGGTGCACCAGGTTGCCGGCCCTCACAAGGTCCCGATCATCGGCCAGGGTGGCATCCAGAGCGTCGAGGATGCCCTGGAATTCATCATTGCCGGCGCCAGTGCCGTGGGCGTGGGCACGACCCTGTTCTACGAGCCCCTCGCCTGCCGCCGCCTGAATGCGGGGATTGCCGATTACCTGGATCGTCACGGCATGGCCTCGATCACGGAGCTGGTAGGCAGTCTCCAGCTTGGCTGAGGCGCTGAAAAACGTGACAAATCGCCCGCAAAATTCGTGCTGATCATTTACACTCTTGACAACGGTGGTTTATTATTGGCTAAGAAACATCGGTATTAAGTTAAATTAGCGACATCCGAGGGGGGCGGCGCAAGGAAGCGTTCGGGTGCCGATGGCACCCGGTATGTGGTGATGGAGTGGATCGGCTCGGCACGGGCCGCTAGCCCTGTGCCAACCCTACCCGGCCTCGGGACATGATCAAAGCCAGAGAGAGCCCAGGAGGTCGGCCCTGCTGTCCCTTTTCCGCAGTCGCAAGAACGAGCATCGATTGACCGGCCTGACGGTGTCAGCCTCCGGTGCCAGCCTCGCCTGTATTGAACGGGGACCGGGGGACGTTCCCCGTGTGCTGGCTCTGGGGCAAAGCGCCAGCCCGGCCAACGGCTGGGATGATATTGAAAAGCTCGTCTCCCGCCACGGTCTTGCCGGTGCCCGCGCCTCGGCCCTGGTTGCGGGTGAGAACTACCAGCTCTTGCTGGTGGAAGCCCCTGATGTTCCTCCCGAAGAATTGCGCTCGGCCATTCGCTGGCGGATCAAGGACCTGATCCAGTTCCACGTCGACGATGCCACCATTGACGTCTTCGAAATTCCCGATCAGAAGCGCCAGTCGGGCCGCTTGATGTATGCCGTGGCCGCCAAGACCCCGCGCCTGAAGGAAATCATCAAGGGTGTGGAGGCGACCGGCCTGAAGCTTGAGGTGATTGATCTTCCGGAGCTTGCCATACGCAATATCGCCGCGCTCATGGACGGGGATGTGCGTGGCATGGCTTCCCTGTATCTCGGCGTCGACCGTGGCTTCATTGTCATCAGTCGACAGGGCACCCTGTTTCTGGCGAGAAGTCTGGATGTGGGTGAAGACCGGCTTGCGGCTGCCGACGAGACCGAACGCCAGCGCTTGCTGGAGACCGTGGCGCTGGAGATGCAGCGCTCAATGGACTACTACGACAGTCATTTTCAGCAGCCCCCCATCGGCAGCATTGCCTTGATGCCCACTGCGGTGGAATTGCCCTTTCTGGGTGAGCATCTGGAATCCAGTCTCGGGGTCAATGTGCAACAAGTCGATCTCAACGACTTGCTGGATAGCGATGAAATCATGGATCCACGCCTCCAGGCACGTTGTCTGCTGGCCCTGGGCGCCGCTCTGCGTCGGGAGGAGGTGGTTCTGTGAACCAGAACATCAATCTCTACCATCCGATTTTCCGGCGCCAGAGAAAGATTTTCTCCGCCGAGACCATGCTCATGATGTTGGGCCTTCTGGTGCTGGGGCTGGTTCTGATCTCCACCTGGAGTCAGTGGCGTTATGCCAGCCTGCAAGATCGCATCGAGCAATTGGAGCAACAGGAGGCTCAGGCCCTGGAGCGCCTGAGCCAGTTGCAGGAGACTCTGCCGCCACGTGAGCCCAGTCCGGCCCTGCGCCGGGCCGTGGAAGCCTCGGAACAGGAATTGGCCCTCAAGGAACGGGCCCTGTCGGTGCTGGACAACGGCGAAATCGGGCGCATGGACGGCTTCTCCGAACAGCTGGCGGCATTGGCTCGTCAGCGGCTGGAGCCGGTGTGGTTGACCCGCATCAGGATTGAGGGCGACAGCCGTCACCTGCGCCTGGACGGGCGCACTCAGCGCGCCAGCCAGGTGCCGGTCTATCTGCAGCGTCTGTCCGAGGAAGCGGTCTATCGCGGGACCGACTTCCACACCATGCGTATTGACCGGCGGGAGCTGGACAGTGGGCAGCGGGTGCTGGAATTCCGACTTTCCACTCGTCCGGAAGACGGTGAGGAGGACGCGCAATGATGGCTCGTATCCAGCTATTGCGCGAGCGGATTGATGCTCTCAGCCTGCGCGAACGGGTGCTGGTTTTCCTCGCCGCCGCAGCCGTGGTGGCCTTCATCTGGCACACCTTCTTCATGGCGCCGCTTTCTTCCCGGCAGGAAACGGCACAGCAGCAGATCAGCGATCTGCGTGAGCGGGTCGCCGAGGCCAATGCGGCGGTGGGTGAGATCATCCGTGCGCGGGAAGCCGACCCGGATGCCGACCGCCGGGCCCGTCTTGCGGAGCTCGAAGAGCGAATTCAGGCACTGGACGAGAATCTGGCGGCGCGCACCGGCGATTTGATCGAGCCGGGCCAGATGGCCCTGGTGCTTGAAACCATGCTGGAACGTCAGGAAGGCCTGGAGTTGCTCAGCATGCAATCCCTGTCCCCTCGACCGCTGATGGATGATGAAGGCCTGGAAGGGGTCGGGAATATCTATCGCCACGGTGTGCGCATGGAGCTGGAAGGGAGTTTCACTGCCATCCTGCGTTACTTGCGTGCCCTGGAAGCGATGGACTCCGATTTCTACTGGGGGCTGCTGGACGTTCAGATGGAAACCTATCCAAACAATCGAATCGTCCTGATTGTCCACACCTTGAGCCTCCGGGAGGGTTGGATTGGTGTTTGAACAAAAAGCCAGAATAGTGGCCGGCCTCGTGATGGCGGCAATGATCTGGGCGATGCCTGCCACGGCGGAGGAGGACGACCCCATGCGGCCGCCCACCGACCGCGGCGAGCAGCCTGCCACGGCGGCGGCCCCGAGTTGGGACCTGACCTCGGTACTGATTTCGGAGCGGCGGCGCCTGGCGGTCATCAATGACCAGTTGGTACGGGCAGGCGCGAACGTGGATGGTGCCCGCGTGGTACGCATTGAGGCAGACCACGTTGTGATTCGACATGCCGGCGGCGAACAGCGACTGAGCCTGCGGGCCGGTCTTTCCATTAGCCGGAGCAGTGAGCAATGAATGCAGGGGCGAACAGCATGAGCCACAAGCCAGTGGAAAGCCGCAGAGCACTGCGGGTGATTCCTGGGTTAGCCGCCGGATTCCTGATGGCGGCCTGTGCCACCCAGCCCTTCGGCGATGACACCAGAGAGCGCATGGATCAGGTGCTGGCCGACAGCCTCCGGGCCCTGGAAAACGACAGGCCACCGCCGGAAGTCTCGGAAGCACTGATTCCCGGAGAGCGGGATCGTACCGAGCCGGCCGCTCGTGATCGGGGCGAGGAACGCTTCGACGTGTCGGTACGAAATGTCCCGGCCGAGACCTTTTTCATGGGGCTGGTTGAGGATACCGACTACAACATGATCGTTGATGAGGCGGTGGAGGGTCGGATCAGTCTCAACCTGCGCAATGTCACCATCCCGGAAGTGATGGAGGCGGTGCGCGAGGTTTATGGATTCGAATACCGCGAGCTGGCCGGAGGCTACCTGGTTCGCCCGGCGGGGCTGCAGACTCGTGTGTTCAATATCGATGCCCTCACCATTACTCGCGAAGGCCAGTCCAGTACCCGAGTCAGCTCCGGATCCGTCAGCGATGGTCATGGTGGCAGCCGGGGCACAATGGGCACCCGGGGCTTTGGCGGAACCCCAAGCCGAACGGGTGGTGAGGATCGGATTGTCGGTACGCGCATTGAGACCGAAACCAAGTCGGATTTCTGGGCCGACATAGAGAGCACCCTAGAGGCCATTGTCGCCGACAGCGACGGCGGTCGCGTGATTCTCAACCCCCAATCCGGCACCGTGGCTGTTCGCGCCATGCCCTCCGAGCTACGTGAGATTGAGGAGTATCTGGGTACCATTCAGCGCAATATTGGTCGTCAGGTCGTGCTGGAGGCCAAGATTCTCGAGGTGGAACTGCGCGATGAGTTTCGCTCCGGAATCAATTGGGGCGGGCTCTATACCGACGGCGATGATGGCGCCTTCATTGGTCAGGTGGGTGGTCCCGACGTCTTCAATGAAGGCCTCTCCTCCATTGCCGGCAGCCAGCAAAGCCTGATGCCGGGCAGCGAACTGTCGGGTCTGAGTACCGAGGCCATTGGCGGCAGTTTCGCCGCCACCCTGAATATCGGTAATGATTTCCGTGCCTTTGTCGAGCTGCTGTCGCGGCAGGGAGAAACCCGGGTGCTATCCAGCCCGCGGGTCTCCACGGTCAATAATCAGAAGGCCGTGATCAAGGTCGGCAGTGATGAATTCTTTGTCACCGGCATCCAGACCGGTGGTGCTTTCGGTGCCGCGGGCGCCTCCACCCAGCGCAATGTGGAGTTGACCCCGTTCTTCTCCGGTATTGCCCTGGATGTGACGCCCCAGATCAGTGAAAGCAATGAAGTCACCCTGCATATTCACCCCACGGTCAGTCAGGTTACCGATCAGCGCAAGGACCTTACCGTGGGAGGAGAGACCGACAGTCTGCCTCTGGCCTTCAGCGAAGTCCGCGAATCGGATAGCATCGTCCGAGCCCGGAGTGGACAGATCGTGGTCATTGGCGGTTTGATGCAGAATCAGATGCGGGATGAGACCTTCTCTACCCCGGTACTGGGCAGCATCCCCGTGCTGGGTAATCTCTTCCGCCAGACCCGCCAGCGGGAAGCCAAGACCGAGCTGGTGATCCTGCTGCGGCCGGTGGTGGTGGAGAACGACGAGCAGTGGAATGAAATGACCCGGGATTACCGGGATCAGATTCGAGACATGCGCCGTCCGGGACGTCGATGAGTCTGTACCTGTCGCATTTCGGCCTGCAGGAGTATCCCTTCTCGCTGACGCCGGATACCGACTTCTATTACCACAGCCAGCCCCACCAGGAAGCGCTCAATGTGCTCCTGGTGGCGCTGCGTTCAGGCGAAGGTTTTCTCAAGGTGACCGGCGAAGTGGGGCTGGGCAAGACCCTGCTCTGTCGCATGCTCCTGGAAGCATTGGAGGATGAAGCGGTCACGGCCTATATCCCCAATCCTCATCTGTCTCCCGCCTCCATGCGCCTGGCACTGGCTCGGGAGCTGGGTCTCAACCCTGACGACGAGCTCAGTCAGGAGCAGTTGCTCCAGCGCATTCAGGATCGCCTGCTCCTGCTGGCCCGGGAAGAACGCCCGGTGGTGCTCTGCCTTGATGAGGCACAGCAGCTCCCGGAGGCGACCCTTGAAGCTGTCCGCTTGCTGACCAATCTGGAAACGGAAAAACGCAAGCTGATACAGGTCGTCCTCTTCGGTCAGCCAGAATTGGACGAGCGCCTGGCTCGACCATCCGTGCGTCAGTTGCGGCAGCGGATTACCTTCAGCTATCGCCTGCGCCAGCTCGATGCCGACGCCATTGCCGCCTATGTGCGCCATCGCCTGCGTGTCGCGGGTTACCGCGGGGCACCCCTGTTCGCCCGTCCCGCCCTCAAGGCCCTCTACCAGGGCAGTTTTGGAACCCCGCGACTGGTCAACGTCCTCGCCCACAAGGCCTTGATGGCCGCCTGGGGTGAGGGAGAGGATCAGGTGACTCGACGGCATGTACGTCGCGCCATCGATGATACGGAAGGTGCCCGACAGCGTACGCTGGCGCGTCCTTATGTCCTTGCTGCCTGTGCGGTGGGCGTTATGGCGACGGTCGCCCTGCTGGCCGGCTGGTTCGGCCTTCAGGGGGTGCGCCCATGAGTCTCATCAACCAGATGTTGCGGGACCTGGAGCAGCAGCGAGATACCGCCGCTGAGCGCGGCGATGTGCATGCCGTTGCCGGTCAGCGGCCCCGCTATCTTGCCCTGTCACTTGCCATTGGCCTGGCGCTGATCATCCCCATTGGTGTCCTGGCCTGGTTCTGGCTCGGCCCTCAGGAGCCGGCGCCCGTCATGGAAGAGCAGCTCGTCCTGCCTCTGGAGACCAGTCTGATCGACCTGGCGCCCGCACCGGAGCCGCCACTGCCGCGCCTGCACGCCATCGAACGGGTGGAGACCCGTGACGGCCCTATTCTCCGCCTTGAGCTGGATGGCGACAGTGATTACCGCCGCCGCAGCTCGGCGCCCGACCGACTGGTGCTTGAGCTGCGCGCTGAGATCCCGGCGGATATCGATGCGGATCTGCCGCCCGGGGTGGACGGAATTGACTGGGAAGCGATCGCCGAGGATCAGCAGCGCCTGGAAATCCGCTTCAGCGAACTTCAGTCTGGCCCTCTCTATGCCGAAACCATTCGGGACGGTGGCGAACGCCTGTTGTTGGTTCTTGATGAACCAATCGGCGCCCCCGAAGAGCCGGCGACCGCCGAGTCATCAGGCGCCGTCGTCTCCGCGACGGAAGCCGTCGAAGATTCGACCCATGATCTGCCGGCCCCCACCGAGACCCGAGAAGAAGAGCCGGCAGAGCCAATGGTCGCCGAGGCCCAGGAGCCCGATGACAGTGAGATGCGCCGCGAACGACGACAGCGTAGCGATGCAGAGCGTGCTGCCGAAGCCTGGTCCGGGGCGCGGAAAGCCATAGATCAGGGCCGATCGCGACAGGCCGAGAGCGCGCTGCAGCGCTTGCTCGATATCCAGCCCGAGCATGTAGCCGGACGCGAGGCGCTGGCCGATCTCCTGGTTGATCAGGGCCGTCTTGGGGAGGCCGAGCAGCTATTGGCAGAGGCCCTGGCCGTGGCCGCATTACCCGCTTCGGACCAGGGCTTCTTCGCTCGCCAGCGGGCGCGGTTGTGGCTGGGACGGGGGGATCCTGAACAGGCCGTGGCAGTGCTGGAGGCGGTGTGGCTGGAAGTCTGTGACAGCAGCGACACTGGCGCCTTGCTGGCCGGTCTGTACTATCAGGCCAGTGAATATGAACAAGCCGCTGAGCTCTACGAGAACTTGCTGTCCCGCTTTTCCCAACGCGGGGCATGGTGGATGGGACTGGGCCTGGCTCGGGAGGCCCTGGGCGAGCCCACCGCGGCCATCGCCGCTTACGAGGCGGCACTCAGCGACGATCAGCTCAGAGCAGCGGTTAGAGAGTATCTGGCGGAACGTATCGATGTTCTGACAGGGTCGCCTTAAGGCGAGGCAACAGGAGACAGGCGCGCATGAATCGCAAGCAGAAAATCCGCATTGGCGACCTTCTGGTCCAGCACAAGGTGATTTCGGAAAGCCAGCTGGAACAGGCCCTGGCCGAGCAGAAAACCAGCGGGCGCAAGCTGGGGCGTGTCCTTATCGACCTTGGCTATGTCACCGAGGATCAGATTCTTGAACTGCTGTCCCGCCAGTTGGACATTCCTCATATCGACATTCGCCATTTTCGCTTCGATCCGGAAGTGGCTCGTCGTCTGCCCGAGACCCATTCCCGTCGTTATCGGGCCCTGCCCCTGTCTGCCGAGGAAGATGGCAGTGTGCTCGTGGCCATGGCCGATCCCACGGATATCTTTGCCTTTGACGAGATCCAGCGATTGCTGGGCGTGAATGTTCGGGTCGGCATTGTCCGTGAGGCGGACTTGCTGCGCACCATTGATCTGGTCTACCGGCGTACCGAGGAAATCAGCAGCCTGGCCGAGGAGCTGGGTGAGGAACTATCCGAAGGTGATTATGACCTGGATGAGTTATTGGAAGCCGAAGAGGTCAATGACGCCCCGGTTATCCGATTGCTGCAATCCATGTTTGAAGATGCCGTCCAGGTCAACGCCTCGGACATTCATATCGAGCCGGACGATCAGGTCCTGCGAATCCGTCAGCGTGTGGATGGTGTGCTTCAGGAACAGGTCATTGAGGGCAAGCGAATCGCCTCTGCCCTGGTGACCCGCCTGAAACTGATGTCGCAGTTGGATATCTCGGAAAAGCGCCTGCCCCAGGACGGCCGTTTTTCCATCAACGTCAAGGGCCGCACCATCGATGTGCGTCTGTCTACCATGCCCATCGCCCATGGTGAATCCGTGGTCATGCGCTTGCTGGATCAGTCCGCCGGCGTGATGGAACTGGAACAGCTGGGGATCCCGGACGATATGTTGCCGCGCATCAAGCGTCTGGTCAGCAAGCCCCAGGGCATGGTCCTGGTTACCGGTCCCACCGGCAGCGGCAAGACCACCACCCTTTATGCCGCCTTGAATTACGTTAACCGACCCGACAACAAGATCATTACCGTGGAAGATCCGGTGGAATACCGACTCTCCCGCATCAACCAGGTTCAGGTCCACCCCAGAATCGGCCTGGATTTCTCCCGCGTATTGCGGACCGCCCTGCGTCAGGATCCGGACATTATTCTCGTGGGGGAGATGCGTGACAAGGAAACCGTGGATATTGGCTTAAGGGCCGCCATGACTGGCCATATGGTCCTCTCCACCCTGCATACGAACAGCGCTGTGGCCACTATCAATCGCCTATTGGACATGGGCGCCCCTGGCTACATGTTGGCGGCGTCCCTCGATGCCGTGATCGCCCAGCGACTGGTACGCCGGGTCTGCGATAGCTGCGGGCGGGACAAGGAGCCGGATGTTCATCAGCTCGCCTGGCTGCGGGCCCGTCTTGGCCCCGGGCGTGCCGATGGCAAGCGTTTTCGGGAAGGGCGCGGCTGTCCCTATTGCGGTAACAGCGGCTATCGCGGGCGCGTAGGGGTTTACGAATTGCTGGAACTGGATGGCGCTCTAACTGATGCGCTCCGACGGGAAGACCTGGATGAATTTGCGTCCCAGGCCGAGCGGCGAAGCAATTTCAAGCCCCTGGTCATGTGTGCCCTGGATTATGCTGAACAGGGCGTCACTTCTCTTTCTGAAGTCATCCGCCTGGCGGGCGGCATGGAAGGTGAACCCAGTGTGCCGGATCTGGAATTGAACATGAGTGACGCCTAGGCGTTAGCGGGAGCGGAGCAAGCATGCCTGTCTACAAGTACAAGGGGCGCACCGGCCGTGGCGAGGCTGTGCGCGGCAACCTCGAGGCCGATGACCCGGATGCAGTTGCACGCCAACTGTTCAATACCGGCATTACCCCCATTGAAATAGAAGCGGCCCCGGACCGCAGTGAACGCGGCCACCAACTGCAACTGTTCCGCCCCCATCCCAAGATTGATGACCTGATTCTCTTTACCCGGCAGATGTACTCTCTGACCAAGGCAGGGGTCCCCTTGATCCGAGGTTTGCGAGGACTCATTGAGTCCACCCGTAACGAGATTCTCCAGGAGGCCCTGGAAGATGTGGTGGATGCCCTGGAGTCAGGGCGGGATCTCTCCAGCAGCCTGGCGCGCCATGCCAATATCTTTGGGCCGCTGTATATCAATATCGTCAGAGTGGGCGAGAACTCAGGCAATCTGGAAGAATCCTTTCGGCGCCTGGCGCAGTACCTGCAGCTTGACCGTGACACCCGTCGCCGGGTCAAGAGCGCGCTGATGTATCCGACCATGGTCATTGCTGCCATCGTGATTGCCATCGGCGTGGTGACTGTTTGGGTGATTCCTGCCTTCTCGCGCATGTTCGCCAGCTTTGACGCCGAACTACCCCTGGCCACCCGCGGTATCATCGCGGTCTCTGATTTCGCCCAGTCCTGGTGGCATGTATTGTTGGTGGCAATCGCCCTGTTCATCGCCTGGTTTCGCTGGTGGTCCAGGACCGACAAGGGCAGTCGTCACTGGGATCGCTGGAAGCTCGGAATACCCGCCGTGGGCAGCATAATCTTGCGCGCCACCCTGGCCCGTTTCGCCCGAACCTTTGCGATCTGCTTCAAGGCCGGCGTCCCCCTGGTCCAGGCGCTTACACTGGTCTCTCGGGCCATCGACAATGCCTGGCTGGGTGACCGTGTCGCCGGCATGCGCAATGGCGTGGAACGCGGTGAAAGCCTCCACCGAACCGCTCGCGCGGCCGGCATATTCACTCCTCTGGTGCTGCAGATGATTCAGGTGGGTGAAGAAACCGGCGCCGTCGATGAAATGCTGGAAGAGGCGGCGGATTTCTACGAGCGTGAGGTGGACTACGATATTCAGAATCTCTCCGCCATCATCGAGCCAATCCTCATCATCTTCGTGGGCATCCTGGTGTTGCTGCTGGCACTGGGTATCTTCCTGCCGATGTGGGACCTGGCCCGGGTGGCCATGTAGCGGATGCTCTGGGCCGTAGCAAGGCATCAAAACCACAGCCGTGATCGGGGATTTACCCTGATCGAGCTGCTGGTGGTGATGACCCTTGTGGTGGTTTTGGTCCTCACTGCGATGGAGAACCTGCTGCCCCTGACTGGCGAGGCCGAACGGGTGGCCGTGGAACGAAACCGAGTCGCCATCGATACCAGTCTCCGCCACGCCGCCGCAGAGCGTCTGCTCAGTCAGGGCCGCGATGGAGTCAGGGCATTGGAAGGGCAGAACCCTGTCAGTCTGCTGGAGCGGCCGCCGTCCAACTATCTGGGTGAGAAACCGGGCGCCACCCCTGACATCGTGCCACCGGGACATTGGTATTGGGATCCGGAAGGGGAGTGGCTGATCTACCGGGTTCGCCATGGCCGTTATTTCGACAGTGACTCAGGCGATCCGCCCCATATCCGCTATCGACTGGTCCGGGAAGGGGGAGAACGCTTCTTCACCTTGCGCCTGGAAAGCGCTCATAGCTATCGCTGGGATACCGATGGATCAGAGCTGGCTCGATGGATCCTGGCCGGGGACGCAGGCAGGTAAGCAGCAAACGAGGACTTGCCCCGGGCAAAGGCTGTATCCACAATGCAGGTGGGGCGGGAAAAACATAGGGAGATAATATGGATACGGGGACGATGCTGCTTGAAGCGGCGGTACTGTTTTTTATCATTGTCGGGCTGCTCGCTGCAGCACTGGGTTTGATCCTGATGTTGGCACCGGACGGATTCCAGCGCATGGCTGAAGGTTTTAACCGGCAATGGTCCACCCGGCGCGCCATGCGGGAACTGGAACTCCCGCGTTACTACGAGCGCTTCTTCTACCGCCATCATCGCTGGGCGGGTGGTCTGATTCTGCTCGCCGCCCTGTGGTTCTTCTTTGGTTTTGTGCTCCACTTGTCTCCTGCGGAGGCAGCAGGGGCACTACCCGGAATCCCCTGGATATGGGAGGCGCTTTTCTGGTTCCTGATCGTGGCCAATGCCGCGGCCGCGGTCATTGCCCTGGTCATCCTGCTTCGCCCGAGCGCCCTCAAGCCCCTGGAAAAGATCGCCAATCATTGGGTCTCAGTCCGGCAGGCGACGCGCAAGATGGAAGAATCCGACAATCGTTTTGATGACTTCGCCCGTCGTCATCACCGTGCCACCGGCTTCATCCTGGTCCTGGCCGGGGTCTTCCTGATGGTCAGTTTCGGGGTCATCCTGGGCACCGGTGGTGCGCCCAGCTAGTCAGCGGCATCAACTGAGAGGACCTCAACCACGTCCTCGCAAATCCGCCATTGCACTTCCAGACCGGCCAAATTGCTGAAATAGATTCGCTCGGGATCCTCGTGATAGGCCGGCCTCGGGTCCAGGCCAAGGGTCTGGGCAAGCAGTGAACGAAGGCGATTTCCCTCCGCCATTTGCGCCAGAGAGGACTCGGCTTGCCGGCTAAGACTCACGGTGAGGGTGGCTGGAACCTCATCGGCAAAGCCCCCCTGCGCCGAGACACAATCCGCCCAGGGCAGATAGGGCTTGATGTCCAGTACCGGCGTGCCGTCCAGAATGTCCACTCCGCTGACGTGAAGACAGACGCCGTCGTCGCAATCAATTCCCTCCAGCCTGAATACGGAAAGCCCGATGGGGTTGGGCCGGAAGGGCGATCGGCTGGCGAATACCCCCAGGCGGCGGTTGCCTCCCAGCCGCGGCGGTCGTACCGTCGGTCTCCAGCCCTGCGCTTGATGGAACTGGAAAAGCAGCCAGATGTGGCTGTAGCCCTCCAGGCCGCGCACCGCCTCGGGACGGGCAAAGGCGGGGCGGAGGACCACCCGCCCCTGGGACGAGGGCGCCTGCCCCGCTTGGCGAGGAATGCCGAATTTTTCCGGAAAGTCGGTAAACAGGTCAGCGATGATGTCCATGGTTGCCGAGTATGCCAGCCGTGACGCCGGGTCAGAAGCACCCACCCCGCTGGCGTGGACGGCTGGTACAATATCGGTCCCGAGCGCACCGTCGCCGACCCTGTTTTTGATGACCCGAGGCAAGCCAGTCCCATGACACGTTTCCAAGGCCGCGCCGATTTCCGCCATGATGAGCCCGCCAGCCTGGGTATCCTCGTCACCAATCTGGGCACACCCGATGAGCCGACTCCGCCGGCCCTGCGTCGCTATCTGAAGGAATTCCTCAGCGATCCCCGCGTGGTGGAGATACCCCGCCCCCTCTGGTGGCTGATTCTGAACGGGATTGTTCTGCGTACCCGGCCGGCCAAGTCAGCCGAAGCCTACGCCCGGGTGTGGACCGGGCGCGGCTCACCCCTGCTCAGCAACTGCGAGGACATGGTGGAGGCCTTGGAGAAAAAGCTGAAGAGCCGATTCAGCGGTCGTGTGGAACTGGTTCTGGGTATGCGCTACGGCAAGCCCTCCATCGAATCGGCACTGGAGTCCCTGCAGGCCCGTGGTGTCAGGCGGCTGCTGGTACTGCCCCTGTATCCCCAGTACGCATCATCCACCACCGGCTCCACCTTTGAAAAGATCACCGGGATCCTTTCCCGCTGGCGGTGGATGCCGGAATTTCGCATGGTCACCAGCTACCATGACGATGCCGGTTATGTGCAGGCCCTGGCCAATAGTATCCGTGAGCACTGGTATCAGCGGGGACGTGGCGAACGCCTGATGTTCTCCTTCCACGGCATCCCCAAGTTCACCTTTCTCGCCGGTGATCCTTATCACTGTCATTGCCACAAGACCGCCCGGCTGGTGGCCCATCGCTTGGGATTGAAGGAGGGTGAGTGGTTTGTCACTTTCCAGTCCCGTTTCGGCAAGGCCGAGTGGCTCAAGCCCTATACCGATGAAACCCTGGAAGCCTGGGGTGGGGAAGGTGTTGGGGATATCGATGTGGTTTGTCCGGGTTTCCCCGCGGACTGCCTGGAAACCCTGGATGAAATTGCCTTCGAGAATGCCGAGCTGTTCCAGGAGGCCGGTGGCGGCAAGCTCCGTTATGTTCCCGCCCTCAATGCCAGCGAGGACCACATTCATATGCTCCAGGAGCTCGTTGCCAGGCACGCAGCCGGCTGGCCCGAAGTCTCCAGGCAAAGTCGTGAACAGGCCGTTCAGGCCGCCGAGGACAGCCAGGCGCGCGCATTGCAGATGGGCGCCGAGCGCTAGCTTGCTGTGGTCTCGCCGTCCTCGATGGCGAATGTACTGAACCGGGATTGTCGGGAGGCGCCATGAAACTGGGACGGTTGCTGGAACTGAGCCTGGATTGCGAAGCGGTGCTGGATTCCCTGCATTTCTGGCAGGGCCTGGGCTTCGAGAGCATCCCGGTGGGTGATGTCTGGCCCCACCGCTACGGCGTCATGAGCGATGGACGCCTGTGTCTCGGTCTCCATGACTATCGCTTTCCCTCGCCCTCCCTGACATTCGTTACCCCAGACCTGCCGGAGCAGGTCAGGCAGCTGGAACAATCGGGCATCGACTTCGCCTTCATCAAACTCGGCCCCAACCAGTTCAACGAAGCCGGTTTTTTCGACCCCAGCGGCCAGACGGTCTGTCTATTGGAGGCACGCACCTTCTCGCCGCCGCCATTTCGACAGGAGAGTTTCAGCCTGCCCGGCCATTTCCGCGCCCTGCGCCGCCGTACACGGGATCCTGAGAAGGCCGCCATCTTCTGGGAGGACCTGGGCCTGATTCCTTCCCCCGACGCCGAGGGCATCACCGAGGTCTGTGCCGAGGGCTTCAACCTGCAATTCAGCCGCAGCGGCCCCGAAGTCAGCCTGGTCTTCGAAACCCCCGAGCTGGAAGCCCGCCTCGCCAAGCTGGAGTACGATGGCCACCCCCTCCGGCGCATGGGTCAAGAAGCCGAGATTCAGGCACCCGATGGCTTGAACCTTCGCCTGTGTAGCCCTTGATCTCTCGGCAAATACCCTTTCGGCACCACCTTGAACGACTAAAGCCTGGACAGTCCTGCGGCGACAGCGGACCGTGACAGCACTGTCGGATTTCCCTTACCCCTTCCGTCACCCTGTCCTTACCGCCTACGAGTTGAAATATTCCCAAATCTTTTATAATTTTTTAGCCACTGAGCATAATCCTGGCAAAAACATTCCCGGGACAGCGCTTACTGCTCAGCTAGTCGAAAAAAGGAGGGGGAATAACAATGAGAAGCTATTGTCTATATTCAACGTCTTTCATTTTTTCCTTGTGTTTCTTTCTCAATCCCGAGCCTGTGCTTGGGAATTCGGACATCGGCTATCCCATACCACAGCAGGAAGAGGCATTCTTCTGCAGCCATGATTGTGAGGATCCGGTATCCGCCCAACAGCTTGCTCTGGATTACGCACCTGAATTGCTTTGCAATACCGATCCGGGCAGCCCTGATCCACTGATACCCGATGATCCGGAATTTCAACTTGAATGCTGGGCGGAGCCCGAAAAGCGTCGAATTGCCTTGCTCAACCCAAACACCATGCAGGTATTCGCTTTCGAGGTAAGCCGGCCCGGGCAGGGTGTCGCACTCGAGCCGGTGGCCGAGAGCATCACGCTTTCTCCACAGGCCAAGACCAATTATCGAATCCTGATGGAGGAGCTGAATGCCTGGCATGACCTCATTGAGCACGTCAATGAGGAATTGACAGAGATCGCCAACAATGAGGGTTTCGGCGCTGAGGCCCCTGAAGCCATTAATGGCAAACCGTCGAGCTTTGACCCGGGACTCATCGGCGGGGGTGAAGCTGGCGGCGCAGCGGGTGGCGATGACGGTTCGGACGATGCGGAGAGCGCCTGCGAGGGTGTGCCGGAGCATACGGCAATCAATACCCTCAATGATGACGAAAACAAAGGCCGACTAAAAGAACGTGCATGGCAAGCAATCCAGCAGACTGCAAAGCAAATGCTCCGCGAACACACTCAGGGACGTCGTGGCACCTTCAAGATTGCCGCTGGCAATGCGGCTGAGTGGCAGAGTGGAGAAACCCCCACACTGCCCGTCCACGATAGCTACCAGGCATTTTTCCGTACCAACGAAGCCGGTACCGCAGGGCTTCTCAATCCGGATTTTATCGTTGTAAGCGCCGACCTAACCTGGGCGACCAATGGGAATCCGATTCCAATGAATCTATCAATCGATTACTCGAATAGCCGTGTTCTCGGCGTGACGGGCATGCTCAGCGAGTATGGAACCAGTAATCAAGAGATCGAGAATGAATGTGCCGTGGAGCGACTGCTCCAGGCCGGTGAAAGCCACTATTTTCAGTGGATAGAGCGCAGTACCGGCGTGGTCGTCCCGCCGGAAGGTTGGAGCGGCAGCGACAGTCCCTTCCCGGAGGGGCCCGGAATCCATACCGGCCTGTGTACGGTTGATTTGTATCAGGGCGTCGATGGTGGGCCAATGCGTTACCGCGGGAGCTTCCGCACGTCCTGCGACAATCTCCATAATTAAAAGGCTGGCGCCGGCAATGATGGATGCGAAGCATAAAAGGGCCGCCCCATGGCGGCCCTTTCCTGTGTCTCATTGACTCGGGGTTTTCATACTGATTCGGGCATCTGCGACCCTATCGAATTTTTCACCCGTGTTTAGCCATCCAGCAAATTGCGCCAGCGTTCCGGGCGGTGGATGCCAAAGCCCTGGCCGTAATCGATGCCCATTGTCTGGAGACGCTCCTGCAGTTCCTGGGTTTCAACGAACTCGGCAATGATCTGCTTGTTCATGGTATGACCGATTTCCTTGATGGCCTTGACCATGGCAAGGTCTGCCTCGTCGACCAGGATGTTGCGGACAAAGGCCCCGTCGATCTTGAGATAATCCACGGGAAGACGGCGCAGATAGCCAAAGGAAGACAGGCCGGCACCAAAATCATCCAGGGCGAACTGGCAGCCCTTGGAGCGAAGCACCTTCATGAAGCTGGTGGCGTCCGCGAGATGGCGGATGGCGGCGGTCTCGGTAATCTCAAAGCAGATGCAGTCGGGCTCGATGCCGTAATAAGATAGGGTGTCGACCACAAACTCGGTAAACTCGGGGCGATCGAATGACTGCCCGGAGAGATTGACATGACAGGCTGTCAGGGCTTCCCGGTGTTCCGGATGGTCCGCGAGTCTCCGGCAAGTATTCTCGAAGACCCAGCGGTCCAGGCGGTAGGCAGCGCCAAAGCGTTCCGCTGCCGGGATAAAGGCTCCCGGGGGCACCGATCGACCGTCTTCGTCCAGCAACCGGAGCAGCAATTCATATCGAAACTCTTTCCCAGATTGCAACGGTTCAATGATCTGCGCATCCAGATAAAGCCTGTCGTCTTCCAGCGCCTGTCGGATCCGGTTGACCCATTCCATCTCCCCTCGACGTAATGCCACATGCTCATCCGCGGTACTGCTGGCATGAACACGATTGCGCCCTTGTTCCTTGGCGATATAGCAGGCCAGGTCCGCCGAGCGCAGCACACTGTCTATATTGGGCATGTCGGCTTCGATGGGGACGACGCCGATACTGCAGGCCACGTTGAAGGTCTTTTCCTCCCACTCAAACACCAGGCCTTCCAGGGCATTGCATATCTTGGAGGCCACCTGCTCTCCCTTTTCAAGATCACAGGCTCGAAGCAACAGACCGAACTCATCACCGCCCAGCCTGGCCAGCACATCTCCCTCTCTGATCTGAGATCGCAACAGCTCAGCGACCTGAACCAGCATATGGTCACCCGCGACATGTCCCGAGGTGTCGTTGACCAGCTTGAATTGGTCAAGGTCAATGAAGCAGACCACGAAGTCCACATGTTCTTCGCGGACTTCCCGCAGCGCCTGGGCCAGTTCCCGATCGAAACTGCGCCTGTTGATCAGGCCGGTCAGGCCGTCATGGGCTGCCTGGTGGGCCAGCTCGATGGACAGTCGACGCGACTCCGATACATCTTCCAGGATGGCAATCAGCGATTCAGGCTCCCGGCGTTTTCCCTGAATTGCAGACAGGGTGAGACGGCCCCAGACCAGCCCGCCATCCTGGCGGTGGAACCGTCGTTCCAGGGTCACGGCTTCATCACTGCCCTGGAGCAGATCCCGAATGATCCGGTCATCACCGTCACGGTCTTCGCCATAGACAAGATCTTGATAGTAGCGACCGACCAGTGCTTGCCGCTTGCAAACCAGGATGTCGCCGAGCGCTTCATTGACGTTCAGGATGCGTCCGGCCGGTGTAAGCTCCGCCATACCCACCGCCGCTTGTTCGAAGATGGATTGAAAGCGCCTTCTGGATCGATTGATCAGACGCATCAATCGCCAACCGAGGAGTGTGGCGATACCGGCCAGCATCGCCATTACCATGCTGCTTCCGAACAAGAGGACATGACGCAGCCAGCGGGTCGCCTCGGTAAAAGCCGCGACAAAGCGTGAAGTTAGTTCATAGGAATGCGCATTGGCTATTTCGAGCTCCAGAAGCAGCTTGTTCAGCTCTGCTTCATCCGGCGTATCGGCTGATCGGGCTTGTTCCAGCCGGTCGGCCAATGTCAGCAATGAGAGAATATACTCATCCGACTCTCGCCAGACATCCACGGCCTCCCGCAGATGGGGAAAATCGGCAAAGTTACGAAAGAGCCAGATCATGATGGGAATATCATCGGGATGGTTCTGGCCGCGAATCAGGCCATCCACCGCGGCATCCCGGTCCAGCGGCTCCGCTTCCATGGCAAGCCGGGCTTCCATGTCGCCAATGGGGATGTCGGCCAGTTCCCGTGCGGCCACGAGATCAGCCTCTTCTCCCTCCTGGGCATAGCGGTAGAGGGCAAAGACGGACCCCAGCTGCGCCCGGGACCAATGGCTCTGACCCGCCATGTAGGCAGTGGCAGCACCCTGAAGCTGAACCAGAAAGATCACCAGTGCCGTGGCCAGAGCGAAGACCAGGAACAGGCCAGCCACCAGCCCACCGACCTTCAAGCGGCGCCTTAGCTCTGGATGTGAGCCCTGCATTCCCTGCATCCACCCTCTCCGTGCTTCAGTATTCAGTCATCCGGCTCGAATTCGAAGCGGAACTCCGTCACCAGGGGTCGGGAATCGGGATTGTCTTCAGTGGCCTCATAGCGAAAGTGATAGAGCGCAGCCAGAGTGGCTTCAACAAACAGCTCCCCCGGCTCAGACTCCAGCACCTCGGCAGAGGCAATCTTTCCATCACTTCCGATCCGTGCGCGGACGACCACATGGCCCTCCTGGCCAATGGCCTCGTCCGGGTAGACCGGTTCTGCCAGTTCCACCAGTTCCCAATAGCGCTCCACCGGCGTTTCCTGGGTATCGAACAGGGGTCTTGGGCCAGCGCAGGCGACCAACAGCATCGCCAGTAAGGGAATCAGTGTCCCCAATAGGCAAAGTGTTCTCTTCATGACGGCAACCTCCCCTGGCCCTACAGCTCTATTCGGCCAGTGACTTAAGACCCTGGATGAAGTGGTTCGCTACTTCCTGGGCGTCGCCGAACACCATTTGCGTGTTGTCGGCGAAAAAGAGCGGATTCTCCACGCCGGAGAAACCGGTGCCCCGTCCCCGTTTCACGACCATGACATTGTCGGCATGATCCGCATTGAGGATGGGCATGCCGAAAATGGGGCTGTCCTTCTTGTTGCGGGCATCCGGATTGACCACGTCATTGGCACCGATGATCAAGGCAACGTCCGCTTCGTCAAACTCGGCATTGATCTCCTCAAGGTCGAAGATCAGGTCATAGGGGACGCCGGCTTCAGCCAGCAGGACGTTCATGTGACCGGGCATCCGGCCCGCGACCGGGTGGATGGCAAACTTGACGTCAACGCCCCGTTCCATCAGTCGCTCGCAGAATTCCCAGAGCTTGTGCTGGGCCTGGGCCACCGCCAGGCCGTACCCCGGCACCACAATGACTTTCTCGGCATATGCCATGGTGATGGCGGCATCGGAGGCCTCGGTTTCCTTCATATTGCCCTCGGGACCGCCCCCCCCTTCGCCACCGGTATCCCCAAAGCCCGCGAAAAGGACATTGGACAGGGGCCGGTTCATGGCCTTGGCCATCAACTGGGTCAGCAGGGTACCTGCCGCGCCCACCACGGTGCCGGCAATGATCATGGCGGCGTTATCCAGCACGAAGCCTTCGAATGCCACCGCCAGGCCGGTCAGGGCGTTATACAGGGAGATCACCACCGGCATGTCGGCGCCCCCAATGGGCAAGGTGATGGTGATCCCCGCCAGCAGGGCCAGGACGAAAAAGACAGTGATCAGCTCGAAGGGGTAGCCTTCCACCACCAGCAGGGCCGCCCCGCAGCCAATGGCGCCAAGGAAAACCAGGGCATTGAAGAGCTGCTGACCGGGGAAGCGCATGGTCTTGGAAATCAGCCCTTCCAGCTTGGCATAGGCCACCAGGCTGCCGGAGAAGGCGATGGAGCCAATCAGGCCACCGGCCACGGCCAGGCTCATGATGACCACGCCATAGTCACTGTCGGCATAAAGGGCCACGGCCCCGATGGTCGCCGCGGCGCCCCCGCCCATGCCGTTGTAGAGCGCGACCATCTGCGGCATGCCGGTCATGGCCACCTTGCGGGCACTGACCCAGGCCAGCAGGCTGCCCACAAACAGGGCGCTGATGATCAGGAAGAAGTTGCCCATGTTCGGCAGGAAGAAGGTGGCGGCCACGGCCAGTACCATCCCCAGGCCCGCCTGGCGGATACCGCGTCGGGCGGTGACCGGCGAAGACATCCTCTTGATACCGAGAATGAACAGCAGGATGGCGATGAAATAACTGGCCTGAATCAGATGATCGAGCGTATCCCGACTGATGATTTCACTCACGCCTTCTCTCCCTTGCTGGACTTGAACATCTCAAGCATGCGCTCGGTCACCACATAGCCGCCGACAGCATTGCCTGCGCCCAGTGCAACCCCGATGAAGCCGATGACCTGCCCCAGGGTGGTCTCGGCATGGCCCAGGGCCACCATGGCCCCCACCACCACGATGCCATGCACGAAGTTGGAGCCCGACATCAATGGGGTATGCAGAATGACCGGGACTCGGGAGATGATCTCGATGCCGACGAAGGCCGTCAGCATGACGATGTAGAGGGCAATAAAGCCGGTCAATTCGATCATTTGCCTTCCTCCGCAGCCGGAAAACGGATTTCGCCATCGTGGCTGACCACGCTCTTGGCATAGACCTCATCATCCATGTTCCAGGTGAGCCCGCCATCCTCACCCACGCAGGGCTGGGTGAAATTCCAGAGGTTGCGGGCGAACATTTCGCTGGCGTGCTCGGCAATCATGCCGGGCACATCGGTGGGCCCCACAATACTGACAGATCCCAGTCGCTTGACCTGCCCGGCCTCGGTCAGCTCGCAGTTGCCGCCGGTCTCGGCTGCCAGGTCCACCAGGACGGCGCCGGGTTTCATGTCCCTGGCCATGGCCTCGGTAATGATCTTTGGCGCCGGGCGGCCGGGGATGGCCGCCGTGGTGATGACCACATCGGCCTGAGCCACATGCTTGGCCAGGACCGCCTGTTGCTGGGCCTTCTCTTCCTCGGTCAATTCCCGGGCGTAACCGCCCTCGGCCTCGGCCTTGACGCCGGTATCGACGAACTTCGCCCCCAGAGACTCAACCTGTTCGGCGACCGCCGAGCGCACATCGAAGGCTTCCACCCTTGCCCCCAGTCGTCGTGCCGTGGCGATGGCCTGCAGGCCGGCGACACCGGCCCCCACCACCAGCGCCTTGGCCGGGCGAATGGTGCCGGCGGCAGTGGTGAGCATGGGGAAGAAACGCGGCAGATGTTCAGCCGCAAGGAGCACGGACTTGTAGCCGGCCACCGCCGCCTGGGACGACAGGGCATCCATGGACTGGGCCCGGGAGATGCGGGGGATCAACTCAACCGCGAAGGCTGAAAGTTTCTGCTCGGCCAGGGCGCCGACAAATTCATCCCTTTCCCAGGGCGCCAGAAAGCCTACCAGCCCGGCACCGGGCTTCATTTGCCGAAGGCGCTCTATCTCCGGACGTCTGACCGCGAAGACCAGGTCTGCCTGAGACCAGAGGGTGTCGGCGTCCTCGACGATCTCCACACCATCGATGTCGGCAAATGCCTGGTCCGAGAATCCCGCAGCCTTGCCGGCCCCGGCCTGGATCTGTAGCCGGGCCCCGGCCTTGACCAGCTTTGGCGCCAGACTCGGCGCCATGGCCACCCGCCGTTCCCCCTCGCGTGTCTCCGCGGGCACCGCGATGACTGTGCTCATTGTGATCTTCGCTCCCTTGGCTATTGGGCTGGCAGAAAGTATCTCGATTGAGTGTAGCAGCCTCTGAGGCCTCGTTGGCGGCGTGAATTTTTTGTTGCCGCCGTGATCAAAAACTTGTCAAGGCAGGGGAAATGGATGTAAAAGTGTCAACAAAAGCTGATGCGGGCGGTGTTTTCTGACCTGAGTCCAAGCGCCCCGTTCGCGCAACCGGGCTTCGGAGCGAACCATGAATAATCTGGCTCAGCAGGTGCTGCGAACCGACATCGGGGGCATGCCGCTGGAGTGGATTGGCTACCAGGACGCGGCAAGGCTCTATCATCTGGGCGAAGTGGCCTATGAGGTTGGTTCGCCCTTGTACGACCTCCACGGTGGCATCTGTGCACGCACGGGCCGCCAAAGCATCCTCACTGTCCACTCCATCATCGCCACCCCCGGCAGCCGCAAGTACGTCAACCGCGCCCGCGGACAGTACACGCCGCCACTGAACAACCACACTCTCTTCCGGCGTGATGCCCGCCTCTGCCTTTATTGCGGTGATCGCTTTCCCAGCAATCTGCTTTCCCGTGATCATGTCACCCCGGTATCCCAGGGTGGCCACGATCACTGGAACAATGTGGTGACTGCCTGCAAGCGCTGCAACAACCACAAGGCGGACCGGACACCGGAACAGGCCGGGATGCAGCTTCTGGCCGTTCCCTTCACCCCCACCCATGCCGAGTACGTCTATCTCAAGGGTCGTCGGGTGCTGGCTGACCAGATGGAATTCCTGTTGGCCCACTTCCCTCGGACCAGTCCCCTGCACAAGCGTCTGAGCAGTCTGCTGGAGCGCAATTGAGAGATCTTTGTGCTCTACCTTCTTGATGCCTCCATCTTTCTCTTTCGCGGCTGGTTTGCCCTGCCCGATTCCATCACTACTGCCGCAGGTGAGCCCGCCAATGCCTTTCGCGGTTTCGCCACCACCCTGGTGGACCTGCTGCCTGAAACCGGCGGCCAGCCCCTCCTGATTTGCTTCGATGAAAGCCTGAGCAGCTCCTTTCGCAATGAAATCGACCCGGACTACAAGGCCAACCGCGAGTTGCCGCCGCCGGAACTGGAGTGTCAGTTCCGCTGGGCCCGGACGCTGTCCGAGGCCCTGGGCCTGCCCGTGCTCGCTTCCGATTATTTCGAGGCCGATGACCTGATGGCCAGCGCCGCCCGCCTGGCGCGAGACCAGGCACTGCCCATTACCCTGATCAGTCGGGACAAGGACCTCGCCCAGTTGCTGCGCCCGGGCGACTATTTCTGGGAGGGGCCGGGCAAGGCGGCCCGCGATCGTGATGCGGTGGCCGAGCGCTTCGGCTTTCCCCCCGAGCGCATGGCCGACTACCTCGCCCTGGTGGGCGACCCGGTGGACAATATTCCCGGCGTGCCCGGCATCGGCGCCAAGACCGCCGCCCGCCTGTTCTCGCTCTACAGCGACCTGGATGCCCTGTACGCCGATCTCGACGGCCTCCTCGAGCACGGGCTGCGCGGCGCCGCCCGTCTCCGCGAACGACTGCAGGCGCATCGGGAAGTGGCTTTCCGGGCCCGCGCCCTAACCCGCCTGCGGGATGACGCCCCGCTGCCTTTCGACGCCCTGCCGCCGCGGGGGCCAGTCGACCCATCGGCCCTGAACGAGCTGGACCGCCTTGTCGGTCTGGGTCGAGCCAACCGCAGGAAGCTGGGTCTGGCGCATGCCTGAGCCAAGTGAATCACAGCGCCAGGCCATCTTCCGGGCCGCCGGTCTGCCCGAGACTCGAATCCACTGCCGGCCGCTGTCGGGCGGGGACATCGGCCACGCTTGGCAGTTGGACAGTGAGGATCAGTCGTTTTTCCTCAAGACCCTGCCGGCCAGCAATAACCCCATGCTGGCAGCCGAGGCCGACGGCCTGGCCAGGCTGGCGGCGACCGACGCGGTGCGTGTCCCCACGGTTCTGGCGCAGGGCCGCGACCGCCATATCGCCTGGCTGTTGTGCGAATACCTGCCACTGTCCGCCCCAAGCGAGGCCAGCGACACCCGTCTGGGCGAGGCCCTGGCCGCTCTGCACGGGCATCAGGCCGAACACCATGGCCTTGAGCGCGACAACTACATCGGCCTCACGCCCCAGCCCAACCGCCAAAGCCAGGACTGGTGCTGGTTCTTCCGCGAGCAGCGCTTGCGTCCGCAACTGGATTGGGCAGCCGCCAAGGGCGCGGGCGGTGCCTTACAGGAGGCCGGCGAGCGCTTGCTCGAAGCCCTCCCGCGCCTGCTGGCGGACCACAGACCCGCCCCGTCCCTCCTTCACGGCGACCTTTGGGTTGGCAACCGCGCCCGTATCGGCGCCGACGAGCCCGTCATTTTCGACCCGGCTTGCCACTACGGCGACCGTGAATGCGACCTTGCCATGAGCGAGTTATTCGGCCGCTTCCACGCGGGCTTCTACCAGGCCTACCAGCACCACTATCCCCTGGACCCCGGCTACCACCATCTACGCCGCCCCCTCTACCAGCTTTACCACGTCCTCAACCACTGCAACCTCTTCGGCAGCCCCTACGACCACCACGCCCTGTCCCTTGTCGAGACAGTGCTGAATGCCGACTGACCGGAATTTGGGTGGGCGATTGGAACACAGAGTCAACGGAGGAAGACGGAAAGTTCTCGGATGGTCGGCTTGCGGCTGTATGCGCGAATGGATTAACTCAGAGGTTCCCCAACATCCCCTGAACCTGTTTTGCGTCCGAGAAGACACAAGACAATGCCGACGAAAACACCCCAAGCGACTCCCGCAAGATGGATGGTCTGGGCAACGGCATCAACTCCGTGCCCGAGTGAGATGGCCAAAACAACGGCGATCAGGCTCTCGGCACGGTATACTAGCGGGATCCGTCGCGAGAAAGGATTGAATGAGCCGCCAGGCACGCGAGAATCGCCAGGATGCCGCCGGATGCACCTACCGCGGCGGTTTCCGAATCAAGCAGTGAATGGAGCAGGCCACCGACCAGGATGCCGCCAATGAGTACGACAAGGAAGTTTTTGCGTCCATGCCAGGATTCAAATATGGGTCCGAAGAAGAACAGTCCAATGAGATTCAGCGCGATATGGATCCAGCTGAAGTGAAGAAGCGCGTAGCTCGCAAACTTCCAGTAGGCCCCATCATCCAGTGCGGCTTGATCAAGCCGCAGTGATTCGACAAGAACACTCGATAGTTCGGGATAGGCAAAGCTGCTGAACAAAAGCAGCCAGCCGGCAAACAGAATGAAACCGGTATAAGTCGTGGCAGATGCTGTTGAATTTAGAGCGATCCAGGATCGAAAGCGTTGGGCCTACAGAATCTCCTGTTTGAATCTGTGCGAATGACTACCAGCGACGACGAGGCCCAGCATCGCTGAAAGCAAAAGCAACCAAAACCCATGCCAGCCGGACATTGATGAACCTAGCTGAATTGATCCGAGCGTAGGCTGGCTGAATCCAATGAGTCCGGCAGCTGCGGCCATTATGGCCATGGCAGTAAGCGAGCACCTCAATTTTGAAAAGTACTGCGATCGCCATTGTTTGTTTAATATGAGCGGCAATTCTCGTTTCAGACGCTTTGAGAATTCTTGGTTAAGGCGCCACGGTCGCCGAGGCAGCTGATTACTCACACGCATGACTACTTCGTACCAATGCAGTTGTTGCTTCGATCTGGGTCGCCAAGGATTCCCTTTTGCGAATCGTAGCAGGATGGCCCGGTCGACACGTCTTCTCCCTTGCCGCGACGCCCGCGCAAGCCGTCGTGCCACCTGATGGCCAATCGCGGATGAATCCGCTCCCACGGTTCTCCGCGTTACCGCCCGGAACCACGAAAAAGCCCCTTCCGGAAACCGGAAGGGGCCTTGATAGCGCTTGTTTTTGCCGGCGGTCTTAGTCGTCGAGCAGGCCGCGGCGTTCCAGCAGGGCCTCGATCTTGGGTTCGCGGCCGGCGAATTCCATGTACAGATCCATGGCATCCATGGTGCCGCCCGAGGAGAGGATGGTGCTGCGGAAGTGCTCACCATTCTCGCGGGTCAGGCCGCCGTTTTCCTCGAACCAGAGCACGCTGTCGGCATCCAGCACTTCACTCCAGATATAGGAGTAATAGCCGGCGGAATAGCCGCCCATCATGTGGGAGAAGTAGGGCGTGCGATAGCGCGGCGGCACCGGGGCAAAGTCCATGTCGTGCTCGGCCAGTACCCGGGCCTCGAAGTCCATGGCTTCCTCCGCGGGGGGCACATCTTCCGGCTGCAGTTGATGCCAGGCCTGGTCGATGGTGGAGGCGGCCATGTACTCGGCGGTTCGGAAACCCTGGTTGAACTGCTGGGCTTCCAGGACCCGCTCCAGCAGTTCTTCCGGGATCTGCTCACCGGTCTCGTAGTGGCGGGCGTAGTTGGCCAGCACTTCCGGCCAGGACGCCCACATCTCATAAACCTGTGAGGGATATTCCACGAAGTCACGGGGCACGCTGGTACCGGAGAAGCGGGGATAGCGCACATCCGAGAACAGGCCGTGAATGGCATGGCCGAACTCGTGGAACAGGGTGGTGGTTTCGTCCCAGGTCAGCAGGGTGGGCTCACCTTCACCTGGATGGCTGATGTTGAGATGAATGCCCACGATCGGCTGGCCGCCCAAGAGCTCGGACTGGATCTGGTAGGAGTTCATCCAGGCCCCGCCCCGCTTGGAGCCGCGGGAGTACATGTCGCTGTACATCAGGCCCAGGGGGGTGCCGTCTTCCTCGAAGACTTCATAGACCCGCACGGTGTCGTGATAGACGGGAATGTCGTGGCGCTCTTCGAAGGTAATGCCGAACAGCTTCTCGGCGGAATAGAAAACGCCATTCTCCATCACGCTTTCAAATTCGAAGTAGGGCCGCACATCGGACTCGTCAAAGGCATAACGTTCCTGGCGAACCTTTTCGGCATAGAAGGCCCAGTCCCAGGAGGCCAGCTCAAAAGGCTCGTCCTCGGTCTCGTCGATGATGGCCTGGATGTCATCGGCTTCCTGGCGGGCATTGCGCATGGCGATGGGATTGATGTCGTCATGCAGATCGTTGACCGTCTGCAGATCACTGGCGGTCTGCTCTTCCAGGATGTAATCGGCATGGGTGTCATAACCCAGCATGCGGGCGCGCTCGCCGCGCAGTTTCACCGTTTCGACCACGATTTCGCGCGTGTCGTGTTCATTGCCCCGGCTGCCCCGGTTGAGGGAGGCGGTATGCACGCGTTCCCGAAGATCGCGGTTCGTCAGCCGTGACAGCGGCGGCTGGCCACTGGTGTTGAGCAGGGTGATCACGTACTTGCCTTCCAGGCCGCGATCCTCGGCTTCCTCGGCGGCGCGGCGGATCTGGCTGTCGGAGAGGCCGTCGAGCTTGTCGCGGTCTTCGACCACCACGGCCGAGTCATTGACCTCGGCCAGCACCTTCTGACTGAACTCGGTGCCCAGTTCGGCCAGACGGGTGTTGATCTCCCGCAGACGATCCTGCTCGGATTCGCTCAGCCGGGCGCCGGCGCGGACAAAGTCAGTGTGGTACCGCTCCAGCAGCCGCTTGGACTCGGGATCCAGGTCCAGTTCCTCGCGTTCCTGATAGAGACTGTCCACTCGCTCGAAGAGGGCGGCATTGAGATTGATGGCGTCCTGGTGCGCGGACAGCTTGGGCGAGAACTCGCGCTGAACGCCCTGCAGCTCTTCATTGGTGTGGGCGCCGGCCAGGGCCGAGAAAACCCGCATCACCCGGGCCAGTAGCTGACCGGAACGTTCCATCTCGACGATGGTGTTCTCGAAGCTGGGTGCTTCCGGGTTGTCGGCGATGGCTTCGACCTCGGCCATGTGCTCGGCCATGGCCTTTTCGATGGCCTCGGGGAAATGCTCGGCACGGATCCGGTCAAAGGCCGGTGCGCCATAGGGCAGGTCGCTGGCAACCAGCAGGGGGTTGCGCTCATCGGCGGCCTCTTCAGCCGCGGGGGCTTCGCTCCGATCGCGCTCGGTGTCCGGGCTGTCGCCGCAGGCAGCAAGCGCCAGGGGCAGGGCACTGAGGCCCAGTATCAGTCTGCTCTTCACGGTAATCACTCCTGACAAGCATGGTTCTGGCGGTTAGTGGGAGAGGCCGGCTCACGGCCAGGGCAAATGCCGGCAACCGGACGGATCATAGCATCCCGCTTGCCGGCGAAAAGAGGGGTAGGGACCCTCTAGAGGGTCCCTAGGGAAACAGCGACTCAAAATCGCCCCGGTCCAGGGCTTCTTCCAGCTCCTGCATGCGGTCGCGGGCCTGGTCCATTTCGCCCGGGCTGAGCAACATGGAAAGGGCGTCTTCGGCACCGTCAAAATCCGGCGGGCAGCCCTGCTGCAGGCAGAGGGCACGGACCCAGTCGGCATCACCGGAGCAGTCCTGCCCGTACTTGCAGGCCAGCATGAGCCAGGCGCTTTCGTCGGCCTGGGGGGAATTGTTGACCGCGCTGAGCTGGCTGGCATAGGAGAGGGACTCCGGATTCCTGTCCCGCAAGGTATCGACGATCCGATCCGGCTCGAAGCCACTGTCGCGGCCCGCCATCCAGTGGCGATACTGGCGCACCCCCTGGTGCATCACCGCCGGGCCGTAGTCCTGTGCCGCGGCCTCCTCGAGCCAGCCCCGCGCGGAGCCATACTGGGCCGGTTCCTGTTCGAAGAAACCGCGGCAGCGCTCCACCTGCTGCATCATCAGTTCATTCACACCCGGGGCCATGGTCGCCGGCAGCGCCGCGGCAAGTTCGAATTCGTCCGGGAACTCGCCATCAAACTGGCTCACGGCCAGTTCGCACTCTGACAGCGCACGATACAGGTAATACTGGGCGGAGGGGTCGCCATCGGCGGCATCCTGGAGGGCATCCTCGACAAAGGCGTGGTAGTCCTCGCTCTCATAAAATTCGCGGCCGCGGCTGTCATACCCCCCCTGGGGACGATCCGACTCGTCCTGGGTTTCCAGCTCAGTTTCGGCGATCTCCCGCTCTTCGCGGGGTTCCGGCTGGCGGCCTTCTCGCGCCGCCTCGCGGGGCGGCGCGGGCTCCCGCTCGGCCACGGCCCGATCCGGCTCTTGCGCCGGCGCCAGGTCCCGCCCGGTGTCTGAATCCACCCCCGGTCGCTGCAGCAGTACAAAGACCAGGGTGGCGATTGCCAGGACAATGAGAATCCAGCTTGCACGCATGCCTCTACCCCCACGAAAACTCAGCCACCGAATATAGCGTGGGTGGGGCTTTAGGGCCAGATTAGTTGCCAGATTGGTGGGGGTTGCTTTCGTGGGTGGCTTCGATCCTGGTGGGGCCCTTCGATCGCGGTGACGGGGGCGTTCCGGCTTTGGTCCTAGTGGGCTTGCTCAAGACTGTGGGCGACAGGACGTCGCCCACAGAGCCTAAAGGGATGTATTTACGGCGTTCTTGGAAACCCCTGTCGGACCCAAGGCCGGAACGCCCCCGTCACCGTCATCGAAGGGTCCCACCCCAATCGAAGCCAAACGTTTCTGCCTTGCTAACTAGCCCCCAGCCTCTCCATACCGCCCCCCGGTCAGCCAGGCCTTGGCGTGTTCGCTGAAGCGGCTTACCACCAGATACAGGCAAGGGACCACGAACAGGGTCAGCAGCATGGCCATCAACAGGCCCCCGATCACCGACAGCGCCAGGGCCTGCATGATCTCCGCGCCCTCGCCGAGGCCGATGGCCAGCGGGGTCATGCCCAGCACCGTGGTGGTCGTGGTCATCAGGATGGGGCGCAGACGGACCGCGCCCGCCTCGACAATGGCCCGGTCCACCGGCAGTTGCTGCTCCCGCCGCCCGATCTCGATGTATTCGACCAGCAGAATGGCGTTATTCACCACCACCCCGATGAGCAGGATCACCCCGATCATCACCGGCGCCGAGAGCGGGTTGTCCGTCAGCCAGAGGATCCCCACCACACCCATCAGCGCGAGCGGTGCGGCGCTGAGAATCACCAGGGGATTGGAAAGGCGCTCGTACTGCACCGCCAGGACCACGAAGACCAGGAACAGGGCGAGCAGGATGACCGTGAGCAGCTCCCGGTTGGTGTCCTGAATGGTTTCCCATTGTCCGCCCACCAGCAGACTGATGTGATCCGGGAAGTCCATCTCCGCCAGCCGTGCCTCCACATCGGCCATCACGCTGCCAATGTCGCGTATTTCGGTATTGATGTCGCCGTTGACCCGCTTGAGTCGATTCTGGTTCTCCCGCTCGATATGGGCCGGGCCCTCGGTAAACTCGAACTCGGCCACATCCCGGAGCAGCACCGGCTGGCCGTCGGGACGGGAAAGCATCATGCCTCCCAGGCTTTCCGGGTTGCTACGCTCGCTTTCCGGCAGCCGAATGCGAACATCGTATTCGGTCTGGCCGGTGACAAAGCGGGTCGGCACTGCGCCGTCCACGGCATGGCGGATGGCATTGCCCACATCCGAGACATTCAGGCCCAGGTCCGCGGCCCGCTCCCGGTCCACCCGGATCCGGAGCAGGGGACTTTGATCTTCGCGGCCCACTTCCACCCCTTCCAGTCCCTCGATGCCGTCCAGCTGGGCCACCAGCTCCCGGGCCAGGACATTGAGCTCCTCGAGATCCTCGCCGACGATGCCGATGGAGAGATCCGTGCCCGCCACCGAGAAGCGCAATCCAGGGATGGACGGCGGTCTGGCCACCAGGCGGGCCCCGGGAATGTCCAGTTCGTCCAGGCGCGACTGGGCTTCCTGAACCCATTCACCGGCGCTCATCTCCCGATCCACCGCCGGGACCAGTTGAATGCTCAGTCGAGAGGTGCCGGGCCGCTCCGATATCACCCCGCCGCTGAGATGGCCGCCGACCCGGGTGAAGACCGATTCCACATGGGGCATGTCATCGATCAGGGCCTCGATCTGGCGGGTAGCGGCATCATTCTCATGGGGCGGCGTGCCCGGCGGCAGGCCCATGAAGACGCCCACATTGCCGTCGTCCACCTGGGGCAGAAAGGTATTGCCCAGTTGTCCGGAGAGATGACTGGCCCCGGCCAGACCGAGCACCGCCAGACCCAGCACCCCCCAGCGCCAGCGAAGCACGCCGGGCAGGATCGCCCGATAGCCATCCCGCAGGCCATCCACGGCAGCGTTGAAGCCGCGAATCAGTCGCGTCCGCGACAGGCCGGACTCAAAACGCACCCGAGCCAGCAGCGCGGCCAGCATGGGAATGAGGGTCAGTGCCGCCGCCAGGGTGGCGAGAATGGCAAAGGAAATGGTCAGGATCAGCTCCCGGAAAACCAGGGCGGCCATGCCGGTCATGAGCAGGAACGGGACCACCGCGGCCAGATTGGTCAATGTCCCCGCCGTGATCGCCGAGGCCACTTCCCGTGAGCCGTCATGGGCCGCATCCTCGGGTTCCTTGCCGAGCTCATCCCGGTGGCGGAAGATGTTCTCCAGCATCACGATGCCATTGTCCAGCAGCAGGCCCACTCCAAGCGCCAGGCCCCCAAGACTCATGATGTTCAGGGTCAGGCCGCTGGCGCCCATCATGGCGAAGGTGGCCATCAGGGCCAGGGGAATGGACAGGCCGATGACAAAGCTCTTGCGCAGGCTGCCCAGGAACAGCAGCACCATGGACATGGCCAGCACCCCGCCGAGAATGGCAGCCGCGCCCACCGAGCTGATGGAGCCGCGGATGAAGTAGGTGGGGTCCCGGGTCGATTCGTACTGGATGTCGGCGGGCAGGAAGCCGGTGCGTTCCAGTCGGTCCATGGTCGCGGTGATCTCGTCCACTACTTCCACGGTATTGGCCTCGGGGATCTTGAAGACCGAGACCTGGGCCGCCTCCACCCCGTTCAGGCGCACGAAGAGGCGCTGATCACCATAGCCGTCGCGAACTTCGGCCACCTCCGACAGGCGAATTCGCCGATCATTGTCGGGCAGTTGCAGCAATACATTGCGGATATCCTCGGCCGAGCGGAACAGACCATCGGTCTTGGCCATCACATCGAAGGTGTCCGAGGTCACCCAGCCGGCGGCGATGTCCACATTCTCGCCTTCCAGCGCGGTGATCAGATGCTGCATGGTGAGGCCGTAGGACTGCAGCCTTTCCTGGTCCACCGTGACCGACATCTCGCGGACCTGGCCCCCAGCCGCCTCGACCCCCGAGACCCCGTGAATGGAGAGCAGTTGCGGCGCCAGTTGATGCTCCACCCAGTCCCGGACCTCGGTTTCCGATCGCACCGTGGAGCTGAACCCCGCCTCCCAGATGGCATCCTGCGAGGGGTCGAAGCGATAAAGCCGGGGCGGGTCGATGTCCTCGGGCAGCTGGGTTCGGGCCAGTTCCAGCAAACGGGAGGCGTCCTGCAGGGCGAGATCCAGATTGGTGCCGTGCTCGAATTCCAGATTGACGTTGGTCCGCCCCTCCGAGGCCCGGCTATGGATGCGGGTCACCCCCTCGGTGGCCGCCAGATTGCGTTCCACCACCCGGGTCACCTGCTGTTCCATGACTTCCGGGGCCACCCCGGGATAGTTCACCGTGACCCGGATCAGCGGGTTCTCGATCGTGGGCAGGAGGTCGATGGGCAGACGATCCAGAAAGAAGGAGCCCAGCACGAACACCACCGAGGCAATGGCCAGGGTCCCGACCGGCCGACGGATCGCGGCATTGGTGATCCCGCGCCGCCCGCCACTGCGTTTTTCAAGCTTCTGCTCGCTCATGGCCACATCTCATTCCAGTCACAAAACCCGATTGGCGGCACCCACGGTAGGCGGAGAGGGGGCGGTGCCCCTTTCAGGGCTGTGTGAGGCAGGATGCCGAACCCAGAGCGTACAGGGATGTATCCATAGCGTCCCTGAACGGGGCATCGCCCCCTCTCCGCCGGGACCAAGCCGCCAATCACCCCCGCCAGCCGACGATGTTCACCGCCTGACCATCGCTCATCTCGATGGGATTGGTGGCCAGGACAATGTCGCCTTCCTCCAGGCCAGACTGGATCTCGGTCCAGTTGCCCCGGGTGACCCCGGTTTCCACCGTCCGATGGTGGAGGCGGTCGTCGCGGACCACATAGACATAACGTTTATCGTCCTCCTCGCCGATGGCGCTGGCCGGCACCGCCAGGGCATCGGGGCGACGATCCACCGCCAGTCGAATCCGGGCCAGGAATCCCGGCCGGACGCCGGCATCGGCCGCCTCTTCAGGCAGGGACACCTCCACCCGGATCAGGCGACTGCCGCTCTCGGCGGTGGGGAAGATCCGTCGGATCTCGCCTTCAAAGGGATTGTCCGGCATGGCATCCAGGCTGACGGGCACCGCCTGACCTTGGGAAAGGTGGACCACGTCCAGTTCGGAAACGCCCGGGCGAAGCACCAGACGAGTCATGTCCACCAGCTCGAAAAGGGCATCCTGGGCGCTCACCGCCTCGCCGGGCTCGATCAGGCGATCGGAAATCACCGCATCGCGCGGGGCCAGGATGCGGCCGAACTCCAGCCGGGTCTCCCACAGCAGCACCTCGCTCCGCGCCGCCCGCAGCTCGGTTCGGGCTCGCTGGTATTCCACTTCGGTGACATCGCCCCGCTCCAGCAGGCTGGCGGTCCGCTCGTATTCCAGCTCCGCCTCCTCGCGCCGCGCACTGGCCCGTTCCAGCTCGGCCTCTTCCTCGGACATATCCAGTTGCGCCAGCAGGGCACCGGCTTCCACCCGGTCCCCTTCCTCGACAAAAACGGTCTGCACCAGACCGCTGGCCCGGCTGGCCAGGCGGATGCGGGTGTAGGGCTCCACCGCCGCCGACAGGCTGATCTGGCGGGACAAGTCCCGTGGCGTCACTTCCACCGCGGCAATGGGCGTCTGTCGCTCGGCGGGACGGTTGTCGTCGTCATTGCCATTGCTGTCGCCGTTGTCCGCACAGGCGCTCAGCATCAGCAGGCAGAGGGAAAAACCGCAGAGGAGGGATTTGGGTCGGCAGAGCACGAAGGACTCCCCTTGGTTGACGGAAATTGACCGGGTACGGACCGGCTGACCATTCAGATTGCGACTGCCCCGGAGGCCTCAGGTTCCCGCTTTCCTTCGCGGGCTGCTATGCTTGGCCGCTTTGAGGCCCTTGAGTGTTCCCGAGACACGCTTTTACTGCAACAGGTGTTCCATGAGTGATCAACAGGTAACAGGGACCAACAATGGCGGGCTGATGGACCGCATTCTCGACAAGGTCGAGCGTGCGGGCAACAAGCTCCCGGATCCGGCGATGCTGTTTGCATCCCTGCTCGCGATTGTCTGGATTCTCTCCCTGATCTTCTCCTTCTTCGAATTCACCACCAAGATTCCGGGCACCGACGACCCGGTGAGGGTGACCAACCTCCTGGCCGGGCCGGAACTGGCCCATTTCCTGTCCAGCATGGTGACCACCTTTACCAGCTTCGCCCCCCTGGGCGTGGTGCTGGTGGCCATGCTGGGTGTGGGCGTGGCCGAGCGCAGCGGGTACATCAATACCGCCATCAAGATGCTGCTCAACACCACGCCCAAGCTGTTGCTCACCCCCATGCTGATCCTGGTGGCGATCATCAGTCATACCGCCGTGGATGCGGGTTACGTGGTGGTGATTCCCCTGGGCGGTGTGATCTTCTATGCCGCCGGCCGTCATCCCCTGGCGGGGATCGCCGCGGCCTTCGCCGGTGTCTCCGGGGGCTTTTCCGCCAACTTCGTGCCCTCGGCCATTGATCCGCTGCTGATGGGCTTCACCGAATCCGCGGCCCAGATCGTGGATCCGGAGATTCAGCTCAACCCCCTCAACAACTGGTTTTTCACCACCGCCTCCTGCCTGGTGATTGTCGCCGTGGGTTGGTGGTTGACCGATCGGGTCATTGAGCCCCGTCTGGCCAATACCAAGATCGATGGCGACGAGGATGACATGCCGGTGATCGAGGAAATCGATCGCAAGGACCGTCGCGCCTTCTCCATCGCCTCCTGGGCGATGCTGGGCGGTCTGATCCTGCTGATCTGGTCGGTGTGGCCCTCCGATTCCCCCATGCGTAACCCGGATGGGGAAATGGCCGCCTTCGATGCGCCCCTCATGCAGTCGATCGTGCCCCTGATCTTCCTGTTCTTCCTGCTGCCGGGGGTGATCTACGGTTTTGTCGCCGGCACATTCAAGACCAGCAAGGATGTGATCAATGCCATGAGCAAGACCATGGAGGGGATGGCCTACTACATTGTCATGGCCTTCTTCTGCGCCTTGTTCATTGAGGAGTTCGGGCGTTCCGGCCTGGGTGTGCTGCTGGCCGTTGAGGGGGGTAACTTCCTCCAGGCCCTGTCCCTGCCCGGGCCCGTGACTCTGGCCGGCATCGTGGTGCTGGTGGCCTTCCTCAACATCTTCATGGGTTCGGCTTCGGCCAAGTGGGCGCTGTTGGCCCCCATCTTCGTGCCCATGCTGATGCAGGTCGGCTTCAGCCCCGATCTGACCCAGGCGGCCTATCGTGTGGGTGATTCGGTGTCCAACATCATCACTCCGCTGCTGCCCTACTTCCCGCTGGTGGTGGTCTACTGTCAGCGCTATGTGAAGGGCACCGGCATCGGCACCCTGGTGTCACTGATGCTGCCCTACTCGGTGGTCTTCATGGTGGTCTGGACCGCCTTCCTGATTGGCTACTGGCTGATCGGGGACCTGATTGGTCTACCGCTGGGTCTGCAGGCCAACTACGTCTATCCGGCGCCCTAAGCCACGCCGTTTGGATGTCTGTGCATGGCCCCGCCGAAGTGCCCTTCGGCGGGGCTTTTTCGTACAATGGGCCCGGTCGCTGATGATCAATCGCCAATCCCCGATGCCTGGAGCAAAGGACATGACTGTGGAAGTGAAACGGGATGACAGCCAGTGGTTCACCGAGCGGGCCGACGAGGCCGGCATGGGGCTGCAACTTCGCATTCGCGGCAAGCTCCATGAGGAGCAGAGCGACTACCAGCGCATCGAGATCTACGATACCGAGGCCTTTGGCCATCTGATGGTGATTGATGGTTTTGTCATGCTTACCGAGCGCGACAACTTCGTCTATCACGAAATGATGAGTCACCCCGTGCTCTTTACCCACCCCAATCCCCGCCGCGTGGTGATTATCGGCGGGGGTGATTGCGGCACCTTGCGGGAAGTGCTGCGCCACCCGGGGGTCGAGGAAGTGGTTCAGGTGGATATCGATGAGCGGGTGACCCGCCTCTCCGAGCAGTATTTTCCCGAGCTCTGCGAGGCCAATGATGATCCCCGTGCCCGCCTGCTGTTCGACGACGGTGTGGCCTGGATGGGCAACGCCGCGGATGCCAGCGCCGACGTGATCATCGTCGACAGCACCGACCCCGTGGGGCCTGGGGAGGGGCTGTTCAATCGCGCCTTTTACGCCCAGTGTTGCCGCGTGCTGGATGAGGGTGGCCTGCTGGTACAGCAGAGCGAGTCACCGCTGCTGCATATGGACCTGATTCAGTCCATGCGTCAGGCCATGATCGACAGTGGGTTTACCGCCTGTCACAGCCTGCAGTTTCCCCTGCCCACCTATCCCAGCGGCTGGTGGTCCGCCACCATGGCTTCAAAGGGGGAGGGTTTTGAGGGATTTCGTGAGGCGGATGCCGCCGCGCGGCCGTTCCAGACCCGCTATTACAGTGTCGAGGTCCACCAGGGCGCCCTGGCCATGCCACCCTTCTTTCTCAGGGCCACCGGCCAGAAGCCGCTCTGAAGGGGGCAGGCCCTCAGTCACAATAGCGCTCGATCTGCTCCTCGATGCGGTTCATCTCCGCCTCGGCGACTTCAGGCTCGAGCTCGATCTCCTCGCCGTCGGCGTCCACCTGGTAGAGGACATCCGCGTCCCGGTACTCTGCCAGGCGCTCCCGCATGCCCTCGCATTCGGCCTCGCTCAGCCGTGGCCCCGACCGATCGGCGGCATCGTTGTCGCCCTCATCGGCATCCTCGTCAAGCGCGCTGGGCCCCGAGCGAATCTGGACCCGTTCGGCCTCGTCCTCGTCATCCGGCGGCGTGTCCGAGAAATGCACATTGCCGTCCTCGTCCACCCAGCGGTAGACCTGTTGCGCGCTCAGGCTGCCGGCAATGAGGGCGGTCAGCAGCAGGGTCATGAGCAATAGCAGAATACGATGTTTCATGGTGTTCTCACCCCTGGGATAGTCCGGCTGGACGCTAGAGCGCCTCGCCGTCGGTTTCCCCGGTTCGGATACGAATGGCCTGGGCCAGCTCGTAAATGAATATCTTGCCGTCACCGATCTTGCCCGTGCGGGCCGCGTTGGTGATCGCTTCAACCACGCCATCGGCCATTTCGTCGGGTACCGCGACCTCGATCTTCATCTTGGGCAGGAAATCGACCACGTACTCCGCGCCCCGATAGAGCTCGGTATGGCCCTTCTGCCGTCCAAAGCCCTTCACCTCGCTGACGGTGATGCCCTGGACCCCTACTTCGGACAGGGCCTCCCGAACATCATCCAGCTTGAAGGGCTTGACGATGGCTACCACCATTTTCATGCCAATTGACTCCTCGCTTGGGTCTCACAGGTCGCCGGCAAGCCTGGCTCAATCCATTCTGCGAAGGAATGCCCCAATGCGCAAGCCGATGGCCCCTGCGGGCCGGCCCATTGGGCTGGTGGCTGGGACCGTTCAGCCCCTATACTGGGATGCCGAAAACCGCCACAGGGAGTGCCAGCTCATGGTGTTCGATCCCCGCAAGCTCGACGACATTGCCCGCCAGCTGGCCAACAGCCTGCCCGAGGGCCTGCGCCATCTGCGCGATGATGCGGAGAAGAATTTCCGCGAGGTGCTCCAGGGCGCCCTGTCTCGCCTCGACCTCGTGACCCGCGAGGAATTCGATGCGCAATCCGAGGTGCTGGCCCGTGCCCGGGCCCAATTGGAGACCCTCAGCGAACGGCTGGAGCGTCTGGAAAAGGAGCAGAGCGCGCCACGGGAGTGAAGCTGAAATATTGACTGATCAGATCAAGCAAGGGGGGGTATGGGTATTTTATGCCGTCTTGGCATGGGCCTGCTGCTGACCCTGGTGATCAGCGCTGAATCCATCGCGGACGAAGACCGCGGCAACGGAGAGGAAGTGCCTCTGCAGCTGGATGCGGTGGAGGCATTGGGGATGCCACCTTCCGTCACGCAGGAGGTTGCGCTTCGCGCCATTTACGTTGCCCTGCAGACCTCGCGCAGCAATCGAGAGGAAGACCGACACCGGGTGGTCTGTCGGCACCAGCCGGTCGCCGGTACCCGACTGCCCCATCTCATGTGCGGCACCAATGCGGCCTGGCGGGCGAGTAACTCCCTGGGGGAAGGGGAGCTGGACATCGCCCAGGCGAATGCCCTGGCGACCTTGGAGGATGGCGGCATCTGGGTCTCGGAACGACCGGTCAGCCTCAATCAACTTGAGCGGGCCTTCAGCCGGCTTCGTGATCTCGAGCGCAGCGAGGCGCTGATCAATCGCCTGTTCAGCCCGGAAGAGCAGTTGCCCGATGCCATGGTGGATGGCAGTGCCGCCCGGTTTGCCCGCGCCCAGGTGGCCCTCGATGTCATTCGCCTGGATTGGCTGCCCAAACTGGACGAGGCAGTGGATGAGCGGGCGCGGGCCCGACTGGTCGAGCGCATGGACGCCGAGCTGGTGGAAGAGCTTGAACGTCATGGCTTCGGGGTGGACGCATTCAACGCCCTGGCCGAGGAAATCGAGTCCGATGAAACCCTGCGGGCCTATGTGGCCGAGCGGGTTCACGAGATGCAGGACTAGGGCGCAGTGATCAAGCTGTTGGCAAAGGAAGCTGCGTTCCCAAGCCCTCCGCCGCGGCAATGCTTGACTTAGGTGATTTGCTGTACTAAAACGGTAAATATACTCGTTTGACACTTGGGAGGTCGGGATCATGCAGCGCAGTAAAATTCATTGCTTGGCAGCGGGCCTGTGTCTGGGCCTGGCAATGTCGGTGTCGGCCCTGGCCAGCGAGCCGGTCGAGCTGGCGGACGGCAGCGAACACGCCGGCAATCTGGAGACACGCAACAGCCCCATCCGTATCGGCGACGACGCCAGCGTTGATGGCAACGTGGAAAGTCGCAACGGGGCCATCAACATGGGCAAGCGGGTGACTGCCCGCGATGTGCGCAACCGCAATGGCAGCATCGTCGCCGGAGAAGGCGGCAGCTTCCGGGACGTGGATGCCCGTAACGGCAGCATCGGCCTGGGTGCCGATGGCGAGGCTCGGGACGTGTCCACCCGCAACGGCGCCATTACTCTTGGGAGCGGTTTCAAGGCCCGTAACGCCCAATCCCGTAACGGCGGCATTGCCCTCTACGAGGGTGCGCGGATTGAGCGCAATGCCGAGACCCGCAACGGTACGATCCAGCTCCGCGAGTCGGCCCATGTGGGTGGTCGAGTGCAGAGCCGTAACGGCAGCATTCATCTGGCCGAGGGCAGCCAGGTGGACGGCGAGCTCGGCACCCGCAACGGCAGCATCCGTCTGGCGGGCGCCCGGGCCGGCAGTGATGTGGTGAGCGCCCGGGGTGATATCCACGTCCTCGCCGGCTCCGAAGTTCATGGCAAGGTGGTGATCCATCTCCACGAAGACATGGGCGGGCGCCGCGGTGGCTTCCTCTGGTTTGGCGGCAGTCGCCAATACGGGGATGCCGGCAGCATCCATGTGCAAGCCAGCCATATCCATGGCGACATCGTGATCGAATTGCCCGAGGACTATGACGGCGACGCCCCGTTACTCAGGATCGATGCCGACAGTCGCGTGGACGGCCGGGTGCGGGTGGATGCCCGCGTCGAACTGGAAATCGCCGATGAAGATCGCATCGGCGGTGTTGAGCGAATCTAAGCGCGTACCGATCGGGAGGGGGAACGATGAGAAGGGTCATTTATCCGGGGCTCTGCCTGTCACTCCTGCTGTTGCTAACGGCCTGCGCCAATGGTCATCAGCCCTCGCCCTATCAGGCAGCCATGGAACAGGCCTATGCCCCGGACCAGCCGGGGGCGACGGCCGTGGTATCCCGCGAGGGGGAAATCCTCTTTCAGGGTGCCGCCGGCCTGGTCCATATGGAATTGGGGTTGCCGCTGGAAGCCGAGCATCGACTGCGCCTTGCCTCGGTTAGCAAGCAATACACCGCGGCCGCCATCCTCAAGCTTGCCGATGAGGGCAAGCTGGCCCTGGATGACCCGCTGGAGCGCTTCCTTCCGGACTATCCCCAGGGCGAGGTCACCGTCCACCAGCTCCTCAATCACAGCTCCGGGATTGCCAGCTATACCAGCATCCCCGGTTACATGATGGATGAGCGTATCCGTCGGGACCTGGGTACCCACGATCTGATCCAGGTCTTCGCCGATCGTGAGCCGGACTTCGAGCCCGGCGAAGACTGGCTCTACAACAATTCCGGTTACGTCCTCCTCGGTGCCATCATCGAGGAGATCAGCGGCAAGCCGTGGCATGAGTACATTCGCGAGGCCCTGCTGAGCCCGGCCGGCATCAATGAGACCGGTTACTTCAGTCATGAGGAGATCGTGCCGGGCCGGGTCCCCGGCTATCAGGCCGGTGAGACGGTAAGCAACGCCCCCTGGATCAGCATGAGCCAGCCCCATGCCGCCGGTGCCCTTTATGGCTCGGCCATGGATGTCGATCGCTGGCAGCGGCGCCTGCACGGGGGCGAGCTGCTTTCCGACGAGCATTACCAGGCCATGATCCGCGCCGACGAAATCGCCACCGGCGTGGTCAACGGTGATGACTACGGCTACGGCCTGATCCTGGGGGAATGGCGGGACCAGGACCTGATCCATCACGGTGGTGGGATTCACGGCTTCAATACCTACGCCATGTATCTGCCCGAATCGGCACTGTCGGTGGTGGTGTTGAGCAACCATGCCGGCCATGAACCCGCACCCGCGATCATGGCTCGGCGACTGGCCGCCATCGCCCTGGGTGAGCCCTACCCGGTAGAGAAGGAACGAATCCAGGTGGACCCGGACCGGCTCGACGAGCTGGTGGGCACCTATGAGATTGAGGAAGGCGTGATTCGCACCCTGCGTGTGGACGAGGAGGGCCGTCTTATCAGTCAACGCCAGGGCGGCCGCGCCTTCCCGGTGGAAGCGGTCAGCCCGGATCGTTTCGTCTTCGCCACCAGCCTGAGCTATTTCGATGTCGAGCGGGATGGAGACGGCCAGGTCGTCGCCCTGCGATTCCATCAACAGGGTGCGCCCGACTATGAGCGGGCGGAAAAGGTCAGCGACGACATCCTTGAGCCCGAGGCCATTGAACTGGACGAGGCGCAGATGGAACGGCTGACCGGCCTCTACCAGATTCAACCCGGCTTCACTTTGCGTGTGTTCATTCATGACGGTGGGCTTCACGCCCAGGCCACCGGTCAGGGGCCGGTGCCCTTGGAAGCCACCACCCCCAGCCGCCTGCGCAATCAGCAATTCGGTCTGGAGCTGGTCTTCGATCTGCCCGAACACGGCCCCGCCGATAGCCTCACCCTCCATCAGGCCGGCCAGGAGATTCCGGCCCCGCGAATCGAGGAGTGAGGAAGCGCTGACCCATTCATTCGAGGCCCGGATCAGAAAAACCTTACAGACCAAGCCAAGAACTTCCGGCGGCAGCGCCGCGGCTGAATTGGCAAGCTGAGTCCCCGCGAATCGCAGAACAACAAAGGGGGACAGGATGCGACTGGCGACGGTACACAGCCGTGCCTCGGTGGGGGTCGAGGCGCCGGCAGTGCGGGTGGAGGTACATATCGCGCGGGGACTGCCGTCCCTGTCCATCGTGGGGCTGCCGGAGGCCGCGGTGCGCGAAAGCCGGGACCGGGTGCGGGCGGCGATTGCCAATGCCGAGTTCGAATTCCCGCGTCGGCGCGTGATTGTCAATCTGGCCCCGGCCGATCTGCCCAAGGAAGGGGCCCGCTTTGATCTCGCCATCGCCCTTGGCATCCTCGCCGCGGCGGGCGAGATTCCCGAGGCCGCCATCGAAAAGCGCTGCTTTCTCGGCGAGCTGTCCCTGTCCGGCGAGCTCCGCCCCGTGGGCGGCATCCTGCCCGCCGCCTGTGCCGCCGGCGAGGCCGGCCAGCAGTTGATCGTGCCCGAGGACAACGGCCCCGAAGCGGCCCTGGCCGCGGCCAGCGACAGTCGTGTCGCTGACAGCCTGCTGACGGTGAGCAATGCCCTGATACGCGACAGCGAGCTGCCCCGAGCACGGCGCGCCTCGACGGTCACCCGCACCGGGCTGCCTGACCTTGCCGACGTCCGCGGCCAGCACCAGGCCCGCCGCGCCCTGGAAGTGGCCGCCGCCGGCGGCCATTCCCTGCTCTTCATCGGCCCGCCCGGCACCGGCAAGAGCATGCTGGCCTCGCGCCTGCCGGGCATCCTGCCGCCCATGAGTGACGCCGAAGCCCTGTCCTCGGCGGCAGTGGCCTCGGTCAGCGGGGAAGGCCTGGACCCGGCGCGCTGGAAGCAACGCCCTTTTCGCTGCCCGCACCACACCTGTTCGGGGGTGGCCCTGGTGGGTGGCGGCTCCACGCCCCGGCCCGGTGAGATCAGTTTGGCCCACCATGGGGTGCTATTCCTGGACGAATTGCCGGAGTTCGACCGCAAGGTGCTGGAAGTGCTGCGCGAGCCCATTGAAAGCGGTGAGATCCACATCTCCCGGGCCGCCCGCCGCGCCACTTTCCCGGCCCGTTTCCAGCTGGTGGCGGCCATGAATCCCTGCCCCTGTGGCTATCTCGGCGATCCGAAAATGGCCTGCCGCTGCACCGAGGAGCAGGTGATCCGCTACCGCAACAAGATATCCGGGCCCCTGCTCGACCGCATCGACCTGCAGGTGAGCGTACCCCGCCCCGACCGGAAACTGCTGCGCCCGGACGCGCCTCCGGGCGAATCCAGTCTCGCCGTACGCCAACGGGTGATGGCCGCCCGCGAGCGCCAGCATCATCGCCAGGGTGTGACCAACGCCGCCCTGGACAGCAAGGGCATCGCGGCCCACTGCCGCCCGGACGAAGCCGGCGGGCGTCTGCTGGAAAACGCCATGGATCGCTTCGCCCTCTCCGGTCGCGCCTACCACCGCATCCTGCGCCTGGCCCGCACCCTGGCCGACCTTGAGGACAGCGACGCCATCACCGCCACCCACGTGGGCGAGGCCATCCAATACCGCAGTCTTGAGCGTGACAGTCGGGAAGGGCAGGTGCTGGGTGCATGAGCCAAGCAATGGCTCGTGTCGGGTGCTGGCTCAGCCCCCTGGCAGGCCGTCGGTATGGCGGATGTCGTAATGGGTCACATCGGTGGGCATTTCCACCAGGAAGTCCTGTTCCTTCTGGTAGTAGCGGGCGCGGTCGACCTTGCCACCGGTGAAGGCCTCGATCGCTTCGCGGCTGTCCCAGACGGTGAGGATGACGATCTCGCTGCGGTTGTTGGGCAGGTCCCGGGTCATCACCATCACCCCGTGATTGCCCTTGAGTCCGGTGTGGGCCTTGATCCCGGTCTTCTCCATATAGGCCAGGTATTCGTCGCGTTTGCTGGTGGGGGTGACACCACGCCATTCCCGAAGAATCATGCCTCGTCTCCTTCACGCTGATCGTCTAACTGCCAGCTTACCATTCCCCGTCCGGATGCAAAGTCCCGGTCGAGGCTCTATCCTGTAGCGGTTCCGGTAACGTCCTAAGCTGCGTTTGTGCCGCTGTCGCTGATCTGGGGAATCTTGCATGTTCAAGCAACTGGAAGCTCGCTTCGGCCTGAGAATGATCCCGGCGGTGTTCTACACCTCCGCCGCCCTGGCCATCCTCTTTGTCGCCATTGCCGCCCCCTTCAATGAGCCGGTGGCGGCCTTCTTCTCGGACGTGGCGGGGTGGATCTCCACCTACTTCGGCTGGTTCTACATTCTCAGCGTGACCGGACTGCTGATCTTCCTGATCTGGGTGGCGGCCAGTCGCTATGGCAGTATCCGACTTGGCGGCGATGACGCCCGCCCCGAGTACACCACCCTGACCTGGTTCACCATGCTGTTCGCCGCCGGCATCGGCACCATCCTGATGTTCTGGGGGGTGGCCGAGCCCATGACCCGGCTGGCCAATCCGCCCCTGCCCGATGTAGAGCCGGGCAGTCAGCAGGCCGCCACTCTGGCCATGAGCGTTTCCCTCTATCATTTCGGTCTGCACACCTGGACCATCTTCACCCTCCCGGCCCTGGCCATTGGTTATTTCTCCTATCGTCACGGCCTGCCCATGCGCATCAGCAGCATTTTCTATCCGGTCTTCGGTGAGCGCATCAACGGCCCGGTGGGCTGGTTCATCGACATCGTCGCCTTGCTGGGCACCCTGTTCGGGGTGGCGGTCTCGGTCAGCCTCGGCACCCTGCAGCTCAACAGCGGCCTCAATTACCTGGTGGGCCTGCCCACGAATTATCTCTCCGAAGCCCTGATCATCGGGGTGGTCACCGCCCTGGCGGTGGTCTCGGTTGCCCTCGGCCTGGACCGGGGGATCCGCCGCCTGTCGCAGTTCAATATCGTCATCGCGGTGATGTTGATGGTCTTTATCTGGGTGGTGGGCCCGACCCTTTTCATCACCCAGGGCACGGTGGAAAACGTGGGCAACTATCTGCGTGATCTGCCCTGGCTGGCCTTCTGGACCGAGACCTTCGAGGACAGCGACTGGCAGCGGGGCGCAACCATCTTTTACTGGGCCTGGACCATTGCCTGGGCCCCCTATGTGGGCATCTTCATTGCCCGCATCTCCCGCGGCCGCACCATCCGCCAGTTCGTCACCGGTGCCCTGGGTGCGCCCACATTGTTCACCGTGTTCTGGTTCTCCACCTTCGGCCTGGCCGCCCTGAATCTCGAATTCGAGCACGGCGTGGAGCTGGCCGCCAAGGTGCAGGAGGACGTGCCGGTCGCCCTCTTTTTATTCCTGGAACAGTACCCCCTGGCGATCCTGAGTTCCCTCGCCGGGGTGGTCATCATCATCGTCTTTCTCACCACCTCGGCCGACTCGGCGGCGCTGGTGGTGGATCTGCTCTCGCGGCGGGATGATCAGCCCTCCCAGGTTCGTCAGCGGGTGTTCTGGACCCTGCTGCTGGGCGGGGTGGCGGCCACCCTGCTGCTCGGCGGCGGCCTGGATGCCCTGCAGAATGTGATTACCGTGCTCGGCCTGCCCTTCTGTGCCCTGCTGGTATTCATGGCCGTCTCCCTGACCCGCGCCCTGCACGCCGACCACCTGGGCTACTCCCTCAAGGACCTGGCCGGCGGCCGAACCCCGCGCATGGACATCATGGGTGACCGCCCCGACACCCCGGACAGCGGCTCCGAGCCCTTCATGGAAGACCGCCGGGAACAGGAGGAAGACCGCTAGGCTGAACGTCCCGGCGGAGCATTAAAAGCTTGCCTCGCGCAGAGGGCGCCAAGGGCGCGAAGAGATCAAAAAGATTTCTCGCGCGGAGACGCAGAGACGCGGAGGAAAACCTTCTTGGTTGTTGGCGCTGGGGGTATCTGCCGTAGGAGCGGCTTTAGCCGCGATTGGGGCTCCGGTATGGCGGCTATCGCGGCTAAAGCCGCTCCTACGGCGGGATGGAACATTCATTCCTATCCGATTGGCAACTAATCCTCTGGAAGAGTCGGGGCAGGAATGGTCCTCCCACAACATAATCCATCTTTCCTCTGCGTCTCCGCGTCTCTGCGCGAGAATGGATCTTCGAATTTCCCGAATAGCCCGGGTCACAGCCGGGCGTGAAATTCAAGCCTCCCGTCCGTGTCGGTGGGGGCGTAAAATGCCCGCCCATGTCCGCCAACATCAGCCAACTGGATCACCTCAACCCGGAACAGCGCGCCGCAGTCACCGCCATTGACGGGCCGGTGCTGGTGCTGGCCGGGGCCGGGTCGGGCAAGACCCGGGTGATTACCCACAAGATCGGCTGGTTGCTGGACGAGTGTCAGGTCCCGCCGGAGCGGGTGGCGGCGGTGACCTTTACCAACAAGGCCGCTCGCGAGATGAAGGAGCGTGTCGGCAAGCTGATTCCCGCCGAGCGCGCCAAGCGCCTCGTGGTCTGCACCTTCCACACCCTTGGCCTGCGCATCCTGCGTGAGGAATACCGGGCGCTGGGGCTGAAGCGCGGTTTCTCCATCTTCGACGCCGAGGATAGCCGCAACCTCATCCGCGAGCTGCTCAAGGGCGACAACCGCGACGCCCAGGATGTCATCGATGTGGTCCAGTGGCGGATCTCGGGCTGGAAATCCGCCCGGGTGGGCGCCGAAGCCGCCGTGCTGGTGGCGGAAAACAACCAGGAACTGATGGCGGCGCGCATCTATGCCCAGTACGAACGCCATCTGCTGGCCTATAACGCCGTGGATTTTGATGATCTCATCGTCAAGCCGGTGCAGCTTTTTGACGAGGATGCCGAGGCCCGGGAACGCTGGCAGAACCGTTTTCGCTATCTGCTGGTGGACGAATACCAGGACACCAACGGCGCCCAGTACGAGTTGCTGCGCCAGCTCGCCGGGGTGCGCGCCGCCTTCACCGTGGTGGGCGACGACGACCAGAGCATCTATGCCTGGCGCGGGGCCCAGCCGGAGAACCTGGCCAATCTGCAGCGCGACTATCCCGGCCTCAAGGTGGTCAAGCTGGAGCAGAATTTCCGCTCCACTTCCCGCATACTGCGGGTCGCCAACGCACTTATCGCCAACAACCCGCATCTTTTCGACAAGCGTCTCTGGAGCCGCAAGGGCGAGGGCGACAGCATCCGCATCGTGCCCTGCAAGGAGGGCTTTGGCGAGGCCGAGCAGGTGGTGGCGAGGATCCTGCAGCACAAGATGGAGCAGGGCGGCAGCTGGAGCGACTATGCCATCCTCTACCGCGGCAACCACCAGGCCAAGCCCTTCGAGAAAATGCTGCGCGAGCGCAATATCCCCTATCACATCTCCGGCGGGCAGAGCTTTTTCGACCGCGCAGAGGTTAAAGACGTAATCGCCTATCTGCGTCTTCTGGCCAACCCGGATGACGATGCCGCCTTTTTGCGCATCATCAACGTCCCGCGCCGGGAAGTGGGCGCCACGACCCTGGAAAAGCTTGGCGGTTATGCTCGCGAGCGCAATATCGGCCTTTATTCCGCCTGTCTGGAGTTCGGTCTCCACCATGTTCTGCCGGCCCGCACCGCCACCCGACTGGAAGAGTTCGCGGTATGGATGGGCAAGCTCGGCGAGGAAGCCGAGCACAGTGATGAGCCGGTCGCCATCGCCCGTCGGCTGGTGGAGGAAGTCGGTTACATGGATTGGCTGGAAGAGACCGCCCGCGATCCCAAGGCCTTCGAGCGCCGCCGCGACAACATCGAGGAACTGTTTTCCTGGATGGGCAACATCGCCAAGCGTGCCGACAACGACATCGGCCTGACCGGCATCCTCAACCACATGAGCCTGATGGACATGCTCGACCGCAGTGGCGACGATCCCGGCGACACCGTCGCGCTCATGACCCTGCACGCCGCCAAGGGTCTGGAATTCGACCACGTCTACCTGGTGGGCATGGAAGAAGAACTGCTGCCCCACCGCAATAACCTGGAGGGCGAGGGCCTGGAGGAAGAGCGCCGCCTGTTCTACGTTGGCATCACCCGGGCCCAGCAGACCCTCACCCTCACCTACGCCCGCAAGCGCCGCCGCTACGGCGAAGACCTGGACTGTACCCCCAGCCGTTTCCTGGAAGAACTCCCCGAGGACGACCTCCACTGGAGCGGTCGTACCCCCGAAGACCCGGAAAAGAAAAAGGAAACCGGCCGCGCCCGCGTCGCCGGCCTCCGCAGCCTGCTCGCCCCCGAGACCTGACAGTCAGGACCGATCAAGGAAGATTCAAAAGATTGGCCTCACGCAAAGGCGCCAAGACGCTAAGGAAAACCTTTTTGTTGTGGGTGGGGGGATTCTGCTGTGGGGGCGGCATCCTTGCCGCGGTGGGGCTTCGATGGGTGCTGCTTGAAGGCTTGCCTCGCGCAGAGGGCGCCAAGGGCGCTGAGGAAAACCTTTATGTTTGTGGGTGGGGCCTGTTGTAGGAGCGGCTTTAGCCGCGATTGGGGCTTCGGTGTGGCTGCTATCGCGGATGAATCCGCTCCTACGGGAAACGCCCCCAACAAACCCACTGTCTTTCCTTTGCGTCTTCGCGCCTTTGCGCGAGGCAAGCCTTTGAATTCCTCTGCGCCCTTGGCGCCCTCTGCGCGAGGCAATCTTTTTTCTGGCCCCATTCCCCAGAGCATAAAAAACCCCGGCACGGAGGCCGGGGCTTCGGGATCAAGCTGGTTCGCTGTGATCAGTCGAGCTGTTCCAGCATGTAGTCCAGGGCAGCGGCAACCTGATCGTCGCTCAGGTTGGGGTTCCCACCACGGGCCGGCATGAAGCCGGCATCACCCTGGAAACCATCGATGGAATGCTCCAGGAGTGTCTCGTAGCCCTTGTCCAGGCGGGCAGACCAGGCACCTTGGTCACCGGTGGCCGGTGCCCCGGCAACACCCTGACCATGACAGCTCGTGCAGGCCTGGTTGTAGACCTGCTGTCCATCCACCTCATCGGCTTCAGCGAGCGCTTCATCGTCGGCCGCGGCGGGACGCTCCACCTGGGCAATGGCGACTTCGCAGTCGTCCTCATAGCCCTCCAGACACAGCCGGCCCACGGGGCGAATCCGTTCCGCCAGACGCTCCTGGGCATCGGGCGTCTGCACATGGCGGTCGGCAATGGTGCGATTCGCGGTCATGTTGGCGATGGCGAAGATCACCACCGTGAACACGATCAGAAAGGCGAGCACCATCATGAAGGTGTCAAAAAATGTGCGGTCTTCTTGCTCAGACACGGTCGCTAACCCCACAGTTGGCGGCCCGCCTTTGACTCTGGTCGGGGCCGGAAACAAATGAATTCAGTCGCCGGACATGCCGGTTGGAAGAGGCGGATTATAAACTGAAAGCCCCTCCCGGCGGAAGCGGCTTCGCCGCCAGGCCCGCCAAAATGTCTCCCTCCAATCCATACAGGCATGGACTCACAGGCCCCGGAACGCTAAACTGTGCCGTTCTCCGGCCCTGGACACCACCGGAGCCAAAGCGCCCGTAGCTCAGCTGGATAGAGCGTCGGCCTCCGAAGCCGAAGGTCGCAGGTTCGAATCCTGCCGGGCGCACCAAGTATCCTATCGAAGCCCCCTCACCTGCAGGGGGCTTCGTCGTTTTCGAAGCCCCCCTGTGGGAGCGGATTCATCCGCGACGAAAGCTGCCTCCGGCAGCTTTCGCAGGCGGTCAACTTCACCCCCTGTCCCCGCCGAAGGGAAAATTCAACCAGTGACGCTACCAACCCACCCCAGGGTCAATCCTGTTTCGGCCCCATGAGCTAAAATTAACGAACCAGGCCCAGAGGCATGGCGGATCCGGAGGCTGGCCCGGTGACCATCAACGCCATACAACCTGCAATCCTGAACCCGGCCATCACTACCCAGAACCGGCCGGTCGCGGCCGTGGAAGCCGGCAGGGAAACCAGCCCTGGGGCGGGGCCGGCGGCCCGCAAGGACGGTGTTGCGGAGGCCGAAGAACAGCGCCAGGTCCGCGAGCTGCGCCGGATCGATCAGGAGGTGCGCGCCCACGAGCAGGCCCACGCCCGGGTCGGCGGCCGCTTTGCCGGCCCGCCGCAGTTACAGATGGTGCGCGGCCCCAATGGGGAAATGTTCGCGGTCGGCGGCAGCGTCTCCATCGACACCAGTCCGGTGCCCAACGATCCGGAAGCCACCCTGGAGAAGATGGAGACCGTCCGCCGGGCGGCCCTTGCTCCGGCGCAGCCCTCGCCGGAGGACCTGGCCATTGCGGCACGTGCCAGCGTCATGGCCCAGCAGGCGCGGGTGGAAATGATGCGGGATGATCGGGAGGACGGGGCGTTGCCCGGCTCTCCCGGGGAACGCCTGCTCGATGCACTGGATCGTAGCGGAGCGATCCGGGAGCCGGCCGAACCCGGCCAGCTCCTGGATCAGCGGGCCTGAAGTCAGGCTTCAGTCGTCGCGGTTGAGCAGGTAATTTCCCAGGTCAACCAGGCCGTCCACGCCACCGGCGTCGCCCAGGTTGGTGACATACTTGCCGTTGACGACAACCGAGGGGGTGGAGCGGATCTGGAAGCGTCGGGCCAGATTCTCCGCACGGCGCAGCTTGGCATCCACTTCAAAGGAGCCGTAGGCGGCGTCGAACTCGTCGGGGTCAGCGCCCTGCTCCACGAAGAACTCCCTCATGCTGTCCTGATCATTGATCGCCCGGCGTTGCTCATGCATGGCCTCAAACATGGGGCCATGGATGTCCTCCACCATGTCCAGGGCCTCGGCCACATAGAAGGCCTTGCCGTGCTCCCGCCAGCGGGGGTTGAGGACCGCCGGGACGCGAAGGAAGGCGACATCGTCCGGGAGGCTGTCCTTCCAGCTTTCGGCGGCCGGCAGGAAGGCATAGCAGCCGCCGCAGCCGTACCAGAAGAATTCCACCACTTCCTTGGGCTCGTCCGACAGGGTCCGCTCCCGTTCGGCGACGCGATAATCCGAGCCTTCGCTGTAGGATTGACCGGCCGCTGCCAGCGGCAGGGCGAGAAGGCTGAAAAGCGATATCAGAATGGCCTTGCGCATGCTTTCCCCCATGACCGGGTGTTGAAACGGAGAGATTGATTGCTACCGGTTCGAATCCGGCAAGACGGCAAAGGTTCCCACAAAGCCGCCCGGTCGCCAAGCCCCAAAACCCTGCTCACAGAAAAAAGCCCCGACCATTGGGTCGGGGCTTTCAATGCCTGCCGCGGGCTTGCCGAGATCTGGTGGCTCAGTCGAGCCCTTATCAGTAGAGGCCCTGGATGTACTCGGCGACCGCGCGGATTTCCTCGTCGGTCATGCGGGCGGCGATATCGCGCATCATTGCCGCGCGGTCAGTGGTCCGTTCGCCATCGCGGTACTTCTTGAGTTCCGTGATGGTGTACTCGGCGTGCTGACCCGAGAGCATGGGATAGTCGGCCGTCGGGATGCCTTCGCCGCTGGGCCCGTGACAGGCGATGCAGGCGGTGACGCCGGTTTCCAGGTTGCCGCCGCGATAAAGCCGCTTGCCCTCTTCAGCCAGCTCCTGGTCGGCACTGCCGGGCTGGGGGGTCTGGATGGCGTAGAAGACCGCCAGATCCTTCATGTCCTGGTCATCCAGGCCCTGGACCTGACCCGCCATCACCGCATCGCTGCGCGTGCCGTCTTTGTAGGCGCGGAGCTGCTTCAGGGTGTAGCGGGCATGCTGGCCGGCCAGCTTCGGCCATTCCGGGTTGGTGCTGTTGCCGTCGGGGCCGTGACAGGCGGCGCAAGCCGTGCTCTTGGCCTCACCCGCCTCCGGGTCGCCGTCCACCAGGGGGTCGGCATTGACGCTCAGGCCGAGGGCAAGGGCGGCCATGCCGGCGAGAAGCTGCAGTGTCCTCATCGTTCTCAGGGCTCCTGAATTCCGCCCGGCCGGTGCCGGGCTAGACAAACTGGAAATCGCAAAGTCGGGTATTGTACACAAGTTTTCGTCCCGACCGGAATCACCACGAGAGCCAGTCAATGAGTGAGCAGGCAGCAAAATCCATCAGCGGGCTGATGCAGTCGGCCCAGTTTGTCCTCAGCGCCGCCAGGAAGGGCCAGTTTCCGGCCGATGAGCTGCCGGAAGTGGCCTTTGTCGGCCGCTCCAATGCCGGCAAGTCCAGCGCCCTGAACCGCCTCACCGGCCAGCGCAATCTGGCCCGGACAAGCAAGACCCCGGGGCGCACGCAACTGATCAATTTCTTCGAACTGGACGGCGGCAGCCGGCTGGTGGACCTGCCCGGCTACGGCTATGCCAAGGTGCCACCGGCGGTGAAGGAAAAATGGGCCCGACTGATCGAGAGCTACCTCCAGGCGCGCCCCAACCTGGTCGGGATCATCCACATCATGGACATCCGCCACCCCATGAAGCCCTTCGATGAGCAGATGCTGGAATTCGCCGCGGCCATCGACTGCCCGGTGCACATCCTGCTCACCAAGGCGGACAAGCTCAAACGCGGCCAGCAGGGCAAGCAGCGTCAACTGGTCCGCAACGCCGTGGGCGACGCCGCCGGGGTACAGCTGTTCTCGGCCGAAAGCGGCCAGGGCGTGGACGAGGCCCGGGCGGTGATTGCCGGCTGGCTGGGCTGGGTTGAGGGCTAGCCCGGGTTAGTAAAAGGTGGCCTCGCGCAGAGGGCGCCAAGGGCGCGGAGAAGTTCAAGGGCGGGTTTCACGCAAAGGCGCAAAGGCGCCAAGGAAAACCCTATAAGTTGTTGTGGTTGGAGCCCCCTTCTGTAGGAGCGGATTTATCCGCGATATCTCTCTACCCTTCTTTTGAAGACAGGGGGTTGATTTGGCCACATGCGAAACCTGCCTCCGGCAGGTTTCGTCGCGGATGAATCCGCTCCCACAGGGGGGGCTTCGATCGGCTTTGTCGGTGCCGGGGCCACAACAAAAGGATTTTCTGGCCTGGTTGGTCCGAGAGGGGCCAAGTTCCGCCGGTCAGGTGGGAGTTCGAGTGCCTGGAGGAAACCGAGCGGTCCCGCCTGAGCGGCGCAAGCCCCGAGGGTGGAGGGTGAATCCGGATGGCTGATCAGGGCCTCCTGCACGCGTGGAATGGCAAGGTGGTTTCGAATGCCCCCTGACTGACCGATGGTGAGCGGTCACCCTTCACCCTCGGGGCCCAAAAAAAAATGCCCCGGTCTGGGGGGACCGGGGCAAAAAGGGGCCCGGTGTCAAAAGGGGGAAAAACACCGGGCCAGGCGACGTCCGGCTTGGGGTGACCGAACGTCTCCCACTCAGGGAGGGGAGTGGGCGAGCGCCTTGCGACGCTCACTGACTATGATGCGGCCAAACGGGGAAAGTTCCAAGTCGTACGAAAAAATTTTTTTCAATCACGCCGATTGCCCGCAGCGATCAATGGGCCTCCTCCCAGTCGATCCCGTCCTCGGCGTCCACCTTCAGGGGCACGGACAGCTTGCCTGCTCCGGCCCTTGCCATCCGTTCGGCCACCGCCTGGCGAAAACGGTCCACAGCGGCCTCGGGTACCTCGAAGACCAGTTCGTCGTGGACCTGCATGATCATCCAGACCCCGGGCCATTCGGTGCTCAGCCACTCGGCCACATCCAGCATGGCGCGCTTGATGATGTCGGCGGCGGTGCCCTGCATGGGCGCGTTGATCGCGGTGCGTTCAGCGTACTGGCGGCGCTGGCCGTTGCGGGAGTTGATCTCGGGCAGATACAGGCGGCGACCGAAGACGGTCTCCACATAGCCCTGCTCGCGGGCCTGTTTTCGGGTCCGGTCCATGTAGTCGGCCACGCCGGGATAGCGCTGGAAGTAGCGGTCCACGTATTCCTGGGCGCTCTGGCGCTCGATCCCCAGTTGGCGCGCCAGGCCCCAGGCGGACATGCCGTAGATCAGGCCGAAGTTGATCGCCTTGGCGGCCCGGCGCTGGTCCGGCTCCACCTCTTCCGGTCGGCCACCGAAGACCTCGGCGGCGGTGGCGGCGTGGATGTCCAGATCCTGCTCGAAGGCCTTGAGCAGGCCCTCGTCGCCGGACAGATGGGCCATGATGCGCAGCTCGATCTGGCTGTAGTCGGCGGCCACCAGTCGATAGCCCTCGGGGGCGATGAAGGCCTTGCGGATGCGCCGGCCCTCGGCGCGGCGGATGGGGATGTTCTGCAGGTTGGGGTCGGAGGAGGACAGCCGTCCGGTGGCGGCCACCGCCTGGTGATAGGAGGTATGTACCCGTCCGCTGTTGGGGTCGATCATCTCCGGCAGCTTGTCGGTGTAGGTGGAGCGCAGCTTGGACAGGCCGCGGTGCTCGAGGATCATGCGCGGCAGCTCATGGCTGATCGCCAGTTCCTCGAGCACGTCCTCGGCGGTGGAGGGCTGGCCCTTGGGGGTCTTGCGCACCACCGGCAGGCCCAGATCCTCGAACAGGATCTTCTGCAGCTGCTTGGGCGAGCCCAGGTTGAAGCTCTGCCCGGCCGCATCATGGGCCTGGCGTTCAAGGGCATCCATGCTGTCCTTGAGTTCGGCGCTCTGCTCGCGCAGCTTGTCGGCATCCACCATCACGCCGCGCGCCTCCATGCGCTGCAGGACGGGGATCAGCGGGATCTCGAGATCACGGTAGATGCCCGCGAGCGGCTTGATCGCCTGCAGCTTCGGCCACAGGGCCTGGTGCAGACGCAGGGTGATGTCGGCGTCCTCGGCGGCATAGGACCCGGCGGTGTCGAGCTCGATCTGGTCGAAGGTCTTCTGCTTTGCGCCCTTGCCGGCAACGGACTCATAGCTGATGGGCGTGATGTCGAGATATTTCTGCGCCACCGAGTCCATGTCATGGCGGGTGGCGGTGGAGTCGAGCACATAGGAGGCGAGCATGCTGTCATCGTGTATCCCGGCCAGCCGGATGCCGGCGGCCGAGAGTACATGCATGTCGTACTTGATGTGATGGCCGACCTTGGGCAGTTTCTCGTCTTCCAGTAGGGGCTTGAGCTTGTCCAGGGCGCGCTGGCGGTCGATCTGCTTCGGCGCCCCGTCGTAGTGATGGCCCAGGGGCAGATAGGCGGCCTCGCCGGCCTTGACCGCGAAGGACAGGCCCACCAGCTCGGCCTGGCGGTAGTGGATGCTGGTGGTTTCGGTATCCACCGCCACCAGTTCGGCCTGCTTCAGGCGCTTGATCCACTCGTCCAGGTCCTTTTCATCCAGCAGGACCTGATAGTCCCCCTGGCTGTTGTCCTCGGCCTGGGCGCCGGTGCCGGCATTGCCGTTGTTCTCGTCCAGCTCCCGCAGCCAGGAATTGAATTCATGACTGCGGTAAAGCTCGCGCAGGGTGGCGACATCGGCCTCGCCCAGCTTGAGTTCCGATTCCTTGACGCCAAGTTCAAGATCGACCCGGATGGTGGCCAGTTCCCGGGAGAGTTTCAGCTGTTCAATGTTCTCGCGCAGGCTTTCGCCCACCTTGCCCTTGATCTCATCGGCCCTTTCCATGAGTTGGTCCAGGTCACCGTACGCCTGCAGCCATTTCACCGCCGTCTTCGGCCCCACCTTGGGTACCCCGGGGATGTTGTCGGACTTGTCCCCCACAAGGGCCAGGTAATCGATGATGCGCTCGGGCGGAATCCCGAACTTCTCTTCCACCCCGGCCGGGTCCAGGTGCTTGTCGGTCATGGTGTTGACCAGGGTGACCTTATCGGTCACCAGCTGGGCCATGTCCTTGTCACCGGTGGAGATCAGTACCTGTTCCCCCCGTTCGGCCGCTTCCCGGGCCAGGGTGCCGATGACGTCATCCGCCTCCACCCCCGACTCGCGCAGCAGCGGCAGGCCCAGGGCCTCGACCATGGTCAGCAGAGGGTCGATCTGGGCGCGCAGATCATCGGGCATGGGCGGCCGGTGGGCCTTGTAGTCTTCAAAAAGCTCATCCCGGAAGGTCTTGCCCGGGGCGTCGAAGACCACCGCGATATGGGCGTCGCCATAGTCCTTGCGCAGGCGCCGGAGCATATTTCCCACACCATAGACCGCACCGGTGGGCCGGCCGTCGGAGGTGGTCAGCGGCGGCAGGGCATGAAAGGCCCGATAGAGATAGGAGGAACCATCCACCAGTACCAGATCCGGCTGTTTCATTGCCCGTTCTCCTGCTCGTCGTTGTTCTCGCTCTCGTTCTGGCTTTCTTCTTCCTCGGGCTCGGGCAGGAACAGCGGCCCCTTCTGGCCGCAGCCCGCCAACAGCAGGGCCACCAGCAGCAGACTTGCGATACGCATGGTCATGGAAAATCCGTTCACTTAGGGAACCTCTGATTAATTCATTCGCACCCGCAGCCAACGGGATTTTCCCTCTCGTCTTCGTTGCTCCTCGCTCATGTAGCACAGCGGCTACACTACGCTCGTCGCGCCTCGCG